>JAPKYJ010000012.1 GCA_026394375.1 Methanomassiliicoccales archaeon | reverse complement strand
TTGTGCACGAAGCTGCGTATGCTCGACGACGATTAAACCCTTGGGGACGAAGGTTCTGCCCGGAATTGTGTCGTTTATCGACAGTCGTCGTTCCGCCGTTTGATAACAAGTCGCAGGGGTGCTCAAACCGCTCCTTCGACGACCGACGAGACGGCGTCTCATCTCGTTCCGCTTCCAGAGAGCCCCCAACGATAGTGAAATCAAGCGTTCCCCAGGACCCTCTGGTCTCAGCAACCTTTAAGTAACGCGTATCGTAATAAAGGCCAAACAATTCCACTTGGTTCGGGAGGAATTACATACCTCTTCAAGAGGTGGCGAGAGCAATGGATAGTTCAATAAATGAAGAGCGCAGCCCGTCATTAGGCCGCGTTCTTGGCAAGAAGGCCATAGTTTACGTCGGCGTGCTAGCGTTCGTATTTGCGCTGCTGTTGATTTTCAACAGCGGCAACGCCAGCGCCGCGACTTATATTACCGGTGATGTAACAAGCAACACGACTTGGGCTCTAGGTGGAGACGACACGTACATCATCTTGAATGACATCGCGATCACCGGCTCAGGAACGACATTGACCATCGAGGCTGGTGTGCAGGTTCTGTTCAACGGGTCTTTCACACTCACCGTAGATGATGGCAACTTGATCGCGGTCGGAGACGGGTCACCCGGCGGAGGCGGTCCAGTATTCTTCGGGTCGAATGACACCTCTCCTGCAGCAGGTGACTGGAACCGGATCTATTTCGGCTCTGGCCAATCGGGCTCGCGCGTCCAGACCTGCTCCTTTGAGTATGGTAACAACCCCCTGTATATCGAGGACACCACCATCCAGATGAGCAACCTGAACTTCGAGGACATCTTGGGCAGCGCCATCACGATCATCAATGACGTTGGACCCCGGACTTACACCATCAGCGACGTCCTGGTCATCGGAGCGGAATATGGCATCGTCGTCGATTCCACTTACAATGTCACCGTGAACCTTGCGGCCGCGAACCTGTTCAATGTTGGGACCATAGGCGTCTATATAATCAGCGACGAGAACGCCACCCTCAATCTGAACGGGGCTGATATGGCCTCGCCGGGTGCGTCGATGCTGATCGGAGTATTTGTGTTTGGGAATTACGGCGCTTTCGCCACTGTCACCTCGGGCGAGATCTATGACGCCGGCGTCGATGTGTATGCGTATGCGAATGTGAATGGCGACGCGAGGGTCACGATCAACGGCGGAACGCTTGGCCGCGTGACCGGAACGCCGAGCTACGCTGTGGCGGGTATATCCGCGGGATCGGGCGATGTCATCGTCTCCGTCAACGGAGCGTTGATCACCAACGTCACCACTGGTGTTTATGCGCTATCCCCCGGGGGCGATGTGGATGTCGGCGTGACCAATTGCGATTTCGATCTGGTCACCGACTACGGCATCTACGCTTGGGCTCTGAATGGCGACCTGAACCTGGTCATATCGGACACTGACTTCAACGCTTCGGACTTTGTGGTCTACGCCGAAAGCTACGGGGATCTCGACGCGAGCATCGACCCAGTTGTCATCACCAACTCGACGACCGGGTTCTACTTGTTCGCATGGGTCGGAGATGTGACCGTGATCATGGACAACGTGTCCGCTCCCGGCCTCATCGATGCGATCTTCATCGGAGATCCGGGCATTGGCCTTCCTGAGGGTGCGGCGACCGTTACCATGAACAACTGCACGTTCCTTGGCAGCTACATCCCCGGGAGCCATGGCATCGAGGTCAATGCGAACCTCACCGTGACCCTGAATCTGAGGAACGTGGTCGTCGATGCCTACTACTACGGCATCCGGGCATCCAGCGTGAACGGGAACATCGTATTCTCGGCGGACCCGTGCTACTTCAGTCACGCCTACCTGAGCGCGATCGATCTGCAGGCGCCAACGGGCTCTGTGCAAATGACCTTGGTGGACGTCACGATGGTGGACGCGAGCTTTGTCGCTGTGCCAGCGATAAACATCGACGCAGAAGATGGAGTTGTGGCCTCGCTTACCAACGTGCTGATTGAGACGATCGGCGTGCCAACCCCCATCTTTATGAACGGCTACCTGGACATCTACACGTTCAACGGCACCATCGATTTGGACATGAATAACGTGTCTATGTTCAGCGATACGGCATCATACGGCGTATGGCTACTTGCAGCGAATGGCACCGTTGATGTGGACCTGACTGGCGTGATGATCTATCTGTACCAGGACTATGGCACGACGATGGTGGAGGGCGATCAGTCGTTCACGGTGGACGCCAACGACACCATTCTGTTCAGCGCGAATGGCTTCATAACCGTCTTCGGCTACGACAGCGTGGAGCTGACGGCCATACACGGAGATATCGTCGCGAGCTTCAATTCCTTCATGATGTACGACATCTTCGACGACTTCATCGAGATCAATGCCTACGATGGCGAGGTCTTGCTGACGGTGACCCTCGGCGACTTCAACAACACCGACATGGTCGACCAGGCGGAATTCTACTCGATGTACGATTCCCAGGTAGTCTCCGTCTTTGCGAGCGGTGACGTGGTCGTGGTGGCGGAGGGCCTGCTCAGCATCGATGTCGCGGGCGGCTTCTGGGTTTTGTCGCTACTGGGCGACATCGAACTGGAGATGACTAGCGTCTATCTGATCAGCGTGAACGCGGACTACGGAGTGTATGTTTATGCGCTCGAGGGCAGCGCCGACGTGGACCTGAACGATGTGGTCGTCATGCTGTTCGAGGACTATGGTGGCGTTTCATGGGACGGTGTATCGTCCTTCATCGTGATGGCGAACACCACTATCGAGTTCGATGCAGACGGATTGTTCATCGAATTCGGGTATGATGGCATCGAGCTAGCGAACAACTTCGGAACCATCGAAGTGAACATCGCCAACGCTGAGATTTACAACATCAAACACCGGACACTCGCGATCGATGGAGCTGCGGATGTGGAGCTGAGCCTCACGGAGTACTACGTCAACGATTCTGAAATGTTCCTCCAGACTCTCGAAAGCTTCGCGATACAGGTCGACGCGGTCGGCGGGATATCATTGAACGCGTTGAACGTTTCTATCAACGACATGCTCTATGGGATCAGGCTCGACTCAGACACGGGCGACGTCACGGTGGACGCGGATAGCGTCTATATGTGGTCCTACGTCCCCACCTTGTGGTGGAGGATGCACGAAGGTCTCCTCATCTATGCTGAGGAAGGCTCAGTGCAGGTGACCCTGGACGGATGCTCCATCGGCATGGACGCGCTCTATTCATTGACAAACATCGGCCTGGGCATCTGGGCAAACCAGTCCGTCGAGCTCGATATCAATGGACTTGCGATGTCCGAGTGGATCGATTCGATCTGGGTCTGGACGGACAACGGTAGCATAGAAGCTACCATCGACGGTCTGGACATCGAGCACAGCTATGAAATCGGCGCCGCGTTCTACGCGCCGGCGGGTGGCATAAACCTGACCATGACCAACTCGATGATCGTGAACACTACGAACCTCGGATCCGCGGTCGCAGCATTGATCGCGCAGGCGGGCGGTGACCTGAACATCGTCATGGACGGGGTCGACATAATCGTCTCCGACGGTTACGGAATGAACTTGCTCACCACCGATGGCAATCTGGTGCTGGAACTCAGCAACGTGGACATCGAGTCCTGTGGCGAGACCGGCATCAGAGGAGTGGCGGTGAACGGCAACGTCGTGGCGGAGATCGACCCGAGCCTCATCGCGGACTGCCATGTGGCCATCTATCTCGACTCGGCCTTCGACATGACCTTCTTGATGGTGGATACCACCATCTGGGAGTGCGATGAAGGCATCGAGCTGCACGCGGCCAGTGGGTTCATGGACATCGACCTTTTGTCGGACGTCTTCAACGAGACTGCCAGCTGGGCATTGTTCGCCGAGATCGACGTCGACGACATCGACTTCGACATGATCGACACGATCGTCATGGGCACGGGATGGGGCATCAACCTGTTCACATATGATGGCGCCATTGACATCGATGTCCTCGGTTCGTCGTTCGACGACAACATCAACTATGGCTTGTACGCGGACTCCACCAACGGGGACATCGACCTCTACATGGTCGATACCCTGGTCAACGATTCCTTCATCGGAATTTTGCTGGCCACCGACAACGGCAGCTTGATTATCGAGATGCACGGCGTGACCGTCTCGGCCTGCTTCATTGGCCTGGATGGCTATACCGAGGAGGGCAACATCACGGCGGTGATCGACGAGGAGAGCGTCTTCTCCGACTGCTATGTCGGCATCTACCTGGAGTCTGATGAGGACCTGAACATCGCCATGAGCGACTCGCTGGTCGAGGAATGCTATGCAGGGGTGGAGCTCTTTGCGAACATCGAGCCCTTGCTCGTCAACTACGACAACATGACCTTCGAGAGCAACAGCGTATATGGCACCTACGCATGGCTGTTCGATGGCGATATGTTCGTCAACGTGCATGACAGCCTATTCAACAACACGGATCAATGGAGCATGTACCTTGAGACGTATAACGGCACCATCTGGCTGAATATCGATCCTACTACGTTCCATCTGGGAATGTGGGGCGTCTGGGCATCGGCCTCAGAGGACATTGTGGCCACAGTGGCAGACAGCTTCTTCCTCGGACAGAGCGTCGGTGGGATGGAGATGTACGCCGGAGTGGACGTGTATCTGGATGTGACCAACACGGTCTTCAACGGCTCGGAAGCGAACAACGCGGAGATCATGATCCCGACCGAGGTGGAATCTTCGTACGCGATCGTGGACCCGGAAACGAACTACACAACGACCAACATCGCTGATTCGATGACCGTCACATTGGGATTCGACTTCCCGTTCAATGGGGTCGATTACCCCCAGGTGCTAATGTCCTATCAGGGCTGGATTTCGCCAGACCTAGGCCTCACCCCGGACCCGAGCGATCCGTATGAATTCGGGCCAAGTGGGGATTTGGAGGATTTGATCGCAGCCACACAATATGACTGGACCACCACCGAATATGCCGGCTTCGGCTACAAGGTGAACGACTCGCGCGGAGCCATGCTCCCGAACGTCGTCTTCCAGTGGTACGTGTGGGACTCCGGTCAGCCGCAGCTGAAGAACGTGTTCGAGATCTGGCTGTACGAGAACGGGGATATTGAGTTCCGCTACGCCATGATGGACGGACAGTACCTGCAGGATTACTGGTACTGGGACGATTACGCCGACTATGGCGTCAACTTCGCCAACGGGCAGAACTGGAACTTGAAGCTGCTGGATGTGGACTTCATGAACATGGACTGGAGCAGCGTGTACTTCTCCATGCAAGCCATGTCCGCGGGATTCGGTCTGTTTACATGGGCTGGCTACAACACGACTGCGACAATCACTGACAGCGAGTTCAGCCACTACATGACCGGCGGCGCTATGATGTTCTCTGAGGAGGGCTGGATGGACGTCCTCGTCGAGGCGACCGACTTCAATTACATCTACGCCGACTATTGGGACGAACCAGCTGCGTTGCAAGTCGGTAGCTCCGGAAGCATCATCGACCTTACGATAGCTGAGAGCTGCAGCTTCGACTACATCCGCGGAGTGGCGATATTCGCCTTCGATACTCCGACCGGCGGTGGCGTATCGACCATGAGCATCACTAACATGATGTTCCATGAGGTCACAGTGACCGCCTGGCTAATGAGCACCGTGGTTGAAGGCCCAGATGCTCCTGGAATCGTGGACTTCGTCGGCACGAAGACGTTCAGCAACAACGTTGGCGATCAAGTGGGCGAGATGCTCCTGGAGACCAATCTAGAGGTTGGCAACAGCACCTGGAGCGTCACCGTGAACGACATCATGGAGGACAACGTCCTCACCGGCGGAGTCAACCGCTGGTTCGCGACCGATGAGTATGGATATCTCGCAACCGACGCGATGCTCGGAAGCGACCTTGACATCGATGCGGGCGACGCAGGTGTGGCCACGGTAGATTGGGACGTCGCTGCGAACGACAACCAGATCGAAGAGGCTGGCTGGGTCATCTATGACTACTACTACTACGAAGCCTACACCTCTCCAGTGATGGACGCCATCGAAGCGGACGGCAATGCGGACGTGAGCGAGGAAGCCACGGTGACCTTCAATGCCGAGCTAACGGCGGAGGGCAACAACCTGAGCAGCTGGATGTGCGAGTTCTGGGAGGGCGTGGACTTCGAGGCCAACGGCGATCTGATCGATGGCGAACTGTTCCTTACCGCCACGATGAACGTGAACGACAACCTCATGGACTTCGAGGCGGGAGGGTATAACGGCATCGATATGGGTACTTGGATCGATGCACAGAACGGCCTTGGCGATGCGACCTTGGAAGCGACCTATACGGCCACGAACAATGAGATCTATGGGCTGTGGTATAATGGCATATACATCCAGGCGGGAATGGACGCTTCGAACCAGTTCGGTGCCTTCTTCAGCAGCGCGAACGCGCTGGTGACGGACAACACCATCTACGTGGGCGGAGTGGGGGTCTATCTCTACTTCTACAATGAAGTAGGGTTCAACCACTACTTCCCACCGTACGAAATGAGCGTGGACTCGAGCGCGGATATGCTGTTCTCCGGCACGGTCACCAGGAACTCGATTGAGGGAGACACCGGTGTGTATCTGGAAGTGGACTCCTATGCCACCGAGGACTACTATGGTGTGTTCAGCAATGCTAGCGCGAATATTGCTGGTTCTCTGGACGTGACGGAGAACGAAATCTACGCCTACGGAGATAGCAGCGACGAAGGAGGAGTGTCCATCTACCTGTATGTCCAAGCTTGGGCAGGGGACGCTATCGCCACCGGCGACTTCGATGTGACGGTCGAGAACAACTACATCGGATTCTGGGGCGACTACGGCGCGGGCATCTATGTGGAGACCTACACCGAGGTTGGAACGGAGAATTACCGCTACTTCGACGAGCCGACCTGCACCATGACCACGGACTTCTCGTTCCGCAATCTGACCTTGGTAGGCGATGGGATCGAGATGTACCAATACGTGGATGGATACCGGAGCTCGGGCGAGGCCTATCTGACCACCAACGTCCTAGTGCGCGACCTAACTGCATACTACTTTAGTGACGAGGGCGTGTTCGTGGGAGTGTATCCGACAGCGGAGTATAGCCCGAGCTACTCGGGCTATCCGGAAGTCCACTCCGACGTGGAGATCCTCGTGACCAACCTGACCGCCTATGGCGACGACTCCGGATACGGGGAATGCGTTGGCATTGAGATCGCCTCGGAAGGCTCCGATGCCTACGCTGAAGGCAGCGTGACGATAGTGGAGAACGACCTAGAGGGTGCCTACGACGGCGTCTATGTCTGGACCTACCCGGCCGAGGTGCCGGTGCTCATCGCTGACAACTACATCGCATATTGCAGCGAGGGCATTGAGCTCTGGAACGTGGATATGACCGTCGAGCGCAACACTCTGATCTATAACTACGACTACGGCATCGATCTGTACGGCGGCACTGGAACGATCACTGACAACACCATCAGCGCATGGGGCGACGACGATGCGATCGGCATCTACGTGGACGTGGACACTGACGACTTCAGCTACCTGAATGGAATGGTCTACTTCCTGACGATCGAGAACAACGTGCTGAGCGACCTGGGTGACGACGGCATTTACATCTCGGACGCTGAGTACCTCTATATCCAGAGCAACACCTTCACCAACATCGGTGGCAGCGGTGTCGATCTGGATAGCGAGTATGTCGGTCTCGGTTACGCCTCCTATGAGGTGACGGTGGATCAGAACGACTTCACCAACATCGGGGACGTGGGCGTGTTCATGTCCGGTGTGCTCTATCTAGACGTCCACCAGAATACGGTGAACAGTGCCGATGAGGGCATCGAGGTCGAAGATAGCTACTTTGTCAGTATCGAGGACAACGTCCTGGCCAACGTCAACGATGGTATCGACATAGAGGACAGCTACCAGGTGGAGATCCTGAACAACGTCCTCAGCACCTCCGATATCGAGACTGGCGATGAGGTAGTCGCTCCAGGCTACGGCGACTGGAACGTAGGCTTGAACCTAGAGGACCTGAGCTACGTGCTGGTCGACAACATCACCATCACCGGGTTCAACGATGGCGTGACAGTGGATGATGTGGATCACCTCATCTTCTCTGACAGCAGCGTGACCTGGAACCTGGGTAACGGCATGTCCGTGGAAGACTCCTCTGAAGTCATAATCGAGAACAGCGTCTTCACCGACAACGCCTGGATGGGCGTCTACTTCAACGACACGGTTGAAGTCATCTTCAGTGACAACTTGGTCAACCACAACGGCATGGAAGGACTGGTGTTCAGCTTCTGCGTAGACGTCATTGTCTACAACGGCGAATACAGGAACAATGGCGAGCACGGTATCGTGTGCTGGTTCTCCGCGATAAGCTGGATCGTCGATGCGGAGAGCATCGTGGAAGTGAACCCGGTTGACTTCAACGGCCTCCTGACCGTCGTGGACGGCGGTGTGCTATGGCTCGAAGACGTCTACATGGAGATCGGCGCTGGTGAGTACGGCAGCTTCTCCGTCATCACGGTGGAGCAGGGCGGCGAGATGCATGCCATCGACACCACCTTCGACGGGTACTATCTGTGGGAGTTCAACGTGTTCGGTGTCTTGGAGATGATCAGCTCCGCGGAGTACGGAGCGCTCGAACTGTACCTCGGCGAGACCTCGCAGGCCACGATCGAGACCAGCTCCATCATGTGGAACGAGCGCAACGGTATCCACGTGGTCGGCTGTTCGCCGGTGATCATGCTAACCACCATCGCGCTGAATGACCGCAACGGTATGTACATCGAAGGCGCATCGGCGGCCCCCAAGGTCACCGACTGCATGATCATCCTGAACATGCGCGGCGTGTACGCGGTAGGCTCGCACTTGGAGGACTTGACTGACAACGTGTTCGCCTTGAACTACGAGGCGGGAGTGTTCGCGGAGCAAGTGCAGGGCACCATCCACGACAACATGTTCCTGCTCAACGCCAAGGAGATATACGTCAAGGACAGCATCGTATCCATCCAGGACAACCAGATCGGCTACACCACCCTGGTACAGGTGCTGATGGAGTTCTCTCCCTTGCTCGGACTGATGAACCTCTCCGGTGAGATATTCCTGCCCATCATTGGCAGCTACGTCGACACCGAGCTGGTCATCAACATCCTGGCGCACCACGTCGGTCTGTATGCCACCAACTCTGAGGTAACCACCAGCGGCAACGTCTACGGCCTGCTCACCACGGCGGTCATCGTGACCGACACTGAGCTCACGTTCGGCGACGAGATCAAGCAGAACATCCTGCTGGTCCCGTACATGGGCGTGGACTCCGTGATCCGCGTGATAAGCATGCCGGTGCCAGTCTATGACGGCATCGTGGCGAAGAACTCCAACGTGATCATGAGCGACGCCAAGATCGACGTGCTGGACGACGCGCTGTTCCTGGACCACTCGACCGCTACAGTAAGCTCGAGCACCCTGACGGCGATGGACTTCAGCTTCTACCTGATCCGGGACTCGCATGCCTCGGCGGCCGACTGTACGTTCGGCAAGGTGAAGGTGGAGGACACCTCGACCTTCTCGGTGAGCGAGAAGCTGACCGTGATCGTGGAGGACGCATGGGCCGCAGCAGTGGCCAATGTGCCAGTGAAGATAGCGAGCGCGACCGGTGCAGTGATCGCAACGGGCAGCACCGACGCGGAAGGCAAGTTCGTGGCCACGGTGGCCGCCTACGTGCAGACCGCGGCGGGCAAGGACTCGAGTGTGCAGCCCTACGCGGTCACGGCCAACTACACGCTAGTGCCAACCACTGGCTACCCAGGCTACAATGCGACGTGGAGCCCACCGATCGTCACCAAGAGCGTCAGCATCTCCGGTCCGAGCAGCGTCACCATCCAGACCGGCATGATCATCCGCTACCAGCTAGTGACGGTCGCCCAAGATCCGGACGGCCGCGCGGTGCCGGGAGCGAGCGTGGTCTACAAGAACGCTCAGGGTGAGACGGTAAAGACCGGGACCACCGATGCGCAGGGCCAGTACTCTGACCTGGTGATCGCCTACGTCATGAACCCGTCCTCCGGCAAGGACACCAGCATGAACCCGTACGATGTGACCGTGACCTATCCATTGTTGGTCACAGGCTACGCGGGCCGTGTAGTGTTCAACCCGAGAACGGTGTCGGCGAGCGCCACCATGGAGCAGCAGATCACCACCGTGACCGTGAAGACCGGCATCATCATGTACTTCGATCTGACCGTGACCGCCAAGAACAAGGAGAACAAGACGGCGGCGGGCGTTTGGATCGTGGTGTATGACGCGACCGGCGCAGTGGCTGGAAACGGCCCGACCAACGAGAACGGCGTGTTCTCGATCGAACTGGTCGGCTGGACCCAGGCCGCTGATGGCACGATAGACACCACCATGAACCCGTACACGGTCGTGGCGGCGTTCTCCAGCGGTGAGGTCCAGAGCCTCGTGGACATGAGCTCCGGTTCCATGTCGATAGTGATCATGGAGCACGTGGAGCCAGCCTACGATTGGACCCCGGTGGCGATCATGGGCGGCGTAGCGGCCCTAGTGCTGGGCGCGGCGTTGTTCGTCGTAGCCCGCAAGCCTTAAACCTCTTTCCTAATCCCTTTTCCTTTAATTTTTCTTCTTTCCTTGCTGGATGAGCGATAGCTCCCCCCCGGCCAAGCGCAAAAAGGGTTTAAGCGTGAGAATGGCATCTCTGGCCGGTGGCGGCCGAATGAACTATTCCACCCGAGTGGCTGAAGAGCTCTCCCGCGCCCGAGCGAAAGAGGGCGATATGGTCCAGGTCAGAAGCAAGGGCGGAGAGCGCACCGGCGTGCTCATGCCCCATCACGAGTTCTCTGACCCCGACGTCCTGGTGCTTAAGCTAAAGAGCGGCTACAACATCGGCGTCCGCCTTGAGGAAGGGGCATCCGTCGAGGTCGTGAGCAAAGGGGAGAAGAAGGAACGTCACCCTCGTCATCAGCGTTCTAGTGAGGGAGCAAGGAAGATAGCGGTCATCGGGACCGGGGGCACGATCGCTTCCTACGTGGACTACCGTACCGGGGCGGTGCACCCTGCCCTGAGCGCCGAGGACCTGATGGCCACGGTGCCCGAGATATCGGACCTGTGCCAGATAGACGCCAAGGTATTGTTCTCGATCTTCAGCGAGAACATGCGCGTGGAGCATTGGCAAAGGATAGCGGAAGCGACGGCGGACCGCCTGAGCTCCGGGGACGAGGGCTGCATCGTGCCTCATGGAACGGATACCATGGGCTATACCTCGGCCGCGCTATCGTTCATGCTGGACGAGCTGCCACGTTCGGTCGTATTGGTAGGCGCGCAGCGCTCCTCCGATCGGCCTTCTTCGGATGCCTACAGCAATCTCCTCGCGGCCACCAGGTTCTGCCTGGAGGCGGACGCCGCCGAGGTCTTCGTTCTCATGCACGCGGGCATCTCCGACACCTCCGCCTCGGTGCACCGGGGCACGAGGGTGCGCAAGATGCACACTTCCAGGCGGGATGCGTTCCAGAGCATCAATTCCTCTCCCGTGGCGAAGGTGGAGTTCGAGAAGGGCATCGAGATCCTCTCGTCTATCAAGCCCAAGAGCTCGTCCAAGGTGAGCCTGCGCACCGCCATGGAAGAGAAGGTATCGCTGATCCAGTTCTACCCGGGCATGTCCACCCGTTCCTTCGGATCCTTGGCCAAGGACGACCGAGGCATAGTCATCGCCGGCACCGGGCTCGGACACGTCTCCGCCGACCTGATCAAGGAGATCAGGAAGGCGATCGCCGGCGGCACCACGGTGGTCATGTGCTCCCAATGTCTGCATGGACGGGTCAACCTCAACGTCTACGACACCGGGCGCGATCTTCTTGCCGCCGGAGTGATACCGGGCGAGGACATGCTGCCCGAGACCGCCTACATTAAGCTCATGTGGGCATTGGCGAACACTTCCAGCGAAAAGGAGCTACGCAGCACGATGATCACGGATCTACGAGGAGAGCTCAGCCAAAGGAGGGAGATCGATGACTGAGCCGCTCACCTGCGGCATCGAGATCCACCAGCAGCTGGACACCAAGAAGCTCTTCTGCTCTTGCGAGACTGAGCTAGTGGAGGAGGAAGGCAGGACGATCTTGCGCCGCCTCCGGCCCACGCAGAGCGAGCTGGGGGAGGTGGACCGGGCCGCCCTGGCGCAAGCGGAAAGGAAGATGAGGTTCCGCTATCAAGCTCCGAGAAAGGCAGCCTGTCTGGTGGAGGCGGACGAGGAGCCTCCCCACGACGCCGACGCGCAGGCGGTGGATGTCACTTTGACAGTGGCGGCGCTTCTCCACGCTAAAGTGGCGGACGAAGTGCACTTCATGCGCAAGATCGTCATCGATGGCTCCAACACCAGTGGCTTCCAGCGCACCGCCCTGGTGGCGGTGGACGGACAGATGCAGGTCGGGGAGAAGAAGATAAAGATCCAGAGCATCTGCCTGGAGGAGGATGCGGCTCGAAAGGTGGAGGCCAAGGGGCAGGAGGTGACCTACCGTCTGGACCGGTTAGGCATACCTCTCATAGAGATCGCCACCGGACCGGACATGCACACCCCCGAGGAGGTGAAGGAGGTGGCCGCCAGGCTCGGCTCCATTCTTCGGGCTACGAAGCGCGTCAAGCGAGGCATCGGGACCATCCGGGAGGATTTGAACATCTCCATCCCGGGAGGCGCAAGGGTCGAGGTCAAGGGAGTGCAGGAGCTGCGCATGCTTCCGCTCTTCGTGCAGAAGGAAGTGGAGCGACAGCGCAACCTGTTGGCGGTGAAGGACGAGCTGTTGAAACGGGGAACGAAGTCAGCCGTCATCAAGGTCATCGACCTCACTCCCATTCTCATTGAATCCAAATCCAAAGTGCTATCCTCGTCCATCGCCAAAGGAGGGAAGGTGCTGGGCGCGGCCATGCCTGGATTCGCAGGGTTGATGAAGAGCCCGGACGGCAAGCTCAGGCTGGGCGCGGAGATGGCGCAGTACGCTCGGGCAAAAGGGGTCATGGGCATATTCCATTCGGACGAGCTGCCGGGATACGGCGTCACTCCTGCGGAAGTGCAGAAGGTGCGGGAGGCGCTCTCTCTGCCCGAAGGTGAGTCCTTCGCCCTGTGCGCGGACGAGCCGGAGAGGGCAGAGGCGGCTTTGAAGGCGGCGGTGGACCGGGCGAACCTGGCGTTGGCGGGGGTGCCGGAGGAGACCCGGGACCCATTGCCCGATGGCTCCACGACCTACAGCCGTCCATTGCCTGGTGCCAGTCGAATGTATCCGGAGACGGACGTCAGACCGATCGTGGTATCGGAGGAGAAGATGAGGTCCATCGCCTCCAGCCTTCCGGAGATGCCGGAGCAGACCATCCTTCGCTTCGTCTCCAGGTACGGGGTGCACGAGCAGCAGGCGCGTCAGATAGTGCGCGATGGCTACGAGACGCTGTTCGAAGAGCTGGCATCGAAGCACGATATGGCCTCGGTGGCGGCCCGCACCCTCCTGAGCACCATGCCGGAGCTGGAGCACGAAGGTCAGGACACGAGCAAGCTGGACGAAGCCCGCCTTCTGGAAGCGTTCCTGTGCCTGAAAGAAGGCAGCTTCGCCAAGGAAGCCATGCCCGATGTGCTTCGCCAGATGGCCCAAGGGAAAAGGGCCAGAGAGGCAGTGGAATCGCTGGGCATTCATAAGGTGGGCTCGGGAGAAGCCGAGGACGCCATAGCGGCCATCGTCAAGGAGCGCGAATCATTCGTGCGCGAGAAGGGACTGGCGGCGGCCGGGCCGCTCATGGGCGTGGTCATGGAGCGGCTCAAAGGAAAAGTGGACGGGAAGACCGCCAGCGATCTGCTGAAGAAGGAGATTGCCAAGCTGCTGAGCTAAGGAAGGCGCAGTCTCTCGACCCAAAGCTCCTCGAAGAACAGATTCCTCGAGGCCAACCTCTCCCTCCGGTATTGGGAAAGGATGCAGGTGAGCGGCGCTTCGCGCATGGTGTCGGAGAGCAGCACCAGCATCTCGCCTCCCTTGGCCAGATGCTCCGGCGCCTCGGTCAGGAAGCGCTCCAGGACCTGGATCCCTTCTTCTCCCCCGGCCCAGGACCGTTCGATGTCCCCTTTGTCATCGCCAGGCAGGTAGGGGGGATTGAAGACGATGAGGTCGAAACGTCCTTCCACGTCCAAGAAAAGGTCTGAATGGATCACCTCCACTTCCAGGCCGTTTCGCTCGGCATTCTCCTTGGCGCAGGAGACTGCATAGGGGTTGATGTCAACCGCCGTTACCTCTGCGCCTGCCAGGGCGCAATGCAGGGCGATGATGCCGGTGCCGCAACCCATCTCCAGGACCCTCTTCCCCTCGACCTCGCTCACGCAATCCAATAGTAGAAATGTGTCCTCGCGCGGAGGATAGACTCGCTCGCACTCTTGGATTCGGATCCGAGGATCATATTTCATCTTGCCCGCTCAAGGAAGCACATCTTCGCAGATAGACCTCACGGCTGAGGGCGGTCGGAACATCGAAACGCACTTATCCATCCAGGCGTTTGGCGGGGTGGGAGTGATCGGTTGGACATCTTCTCCTTGGCGGCCATAGCGGCGATCGTCATCGCAGTCGCTCTGGCCGGTCTAAAGCGCTTCGGCATGACCCAGCTGCTTATCCTGGGCTGCATGGCGGTCTTCACCCTGGAGATCGTCGCGCCGCGAGGCACGATCATCGAAGAGCTGAGCTTCCAGCCGATCTTCTTGACCAACGGCCAATCGCTCTACACGGTGTTCACGAGCATGTTCGTGCACGCGGACGTGTTCCACATCTTCGGCAACATGCTCTTCCTCCTTCTGGTGGGCGTGCCACTGGAAGACCGGGTCGGCAAGCGCAAGTTCGCGGGCATCTTCTTCATCGCGGGGGTGGCAGCTGTGCTGGTCGAGTCCCTGGTCCGCTGGGACACCCCCACTCTCATCCTAGGTGCCTCCGGCGCCATTTCCGGCGTCATGGGCGCCATGCTTCTGCTCTATCCCAAGGACCGCATTCCCATGTTCGTCGGTCCTATTTTCCTTCCAAGCGTGGCGGTCTGGATCGCCGTTGGTACCTGGTTCGGTCTGCAGGTCTTCTACCTGGCATTCTACGGCACCGCCTCCGGTACGGCCTACGGCGCGCATCTGGGCGGCTTCCTGGCCGGCATGGTGTTAGGGCAGCTTCTGCCCGCCGGTGAGAAACGGGAGAAGGTCAGGGAGGTGAACCTGGCGCCACTGGAGGCACTAGCCACCACGCCCCAGTTGAGGAACGCCCTGGACAAGGCGAAAGGAGAGCAGGAAAGGGAGGTGCGCGATGCCTGGCTCGACTATTTCGCCAAACATGCCAAATGCCCGCAATGCGGTTCCGCCTACGCCTTCAAAGGCTCGAAGCTCAAATGCCAGAACGGGCACGAGGTGAACCTCAAGTGACCTTGCCCCAGGTGCGCGTGCTGTGCGAAGGCTTCATCCGCCGGGACGGAAAGGCGATATTGGAGGCGCACGGGTCCTCCACCCTCGTTCTGTGCGATCCACATAGACTGGTTGTGGACACATCTAGCCCAGCCTATCGCGATCGCGTTCTGGCGGCCTTGGTCAGGGAGGGCATAGACCCGGAGCAGGTGGACCTCCTGGTCAACACCCACGACCATCACGACCATACAGGGAACAACCAGCTGTTCCGGATGGCCAAGCCCTTGACGCTCGGACGAGGGGAGAAGGAGAGAAGCATCTGTCCAGGCGTGAAGCAGGTCGCCACCCCCGGCCACACCCATTCCAGTGTGAGCGTCTTCGTCGAGTCAGAGGTGCGCTATGCGATCGTAGGGGATGCCATTCCTACCCGGGACAACTACGAGAAATGGCTGCCTCCAGGCATCAATTGCGACCCTGACCTGGCCCTCCGGAGCATGCGTTCCATCGTCGACTTTGCGGACGTCATCGTGCCGGGGCACGGCCCTCCCTTCCGCGTGGACCGATAAGTTCTATACATCCTCGGCATAATCTGAGGCGAAAAAGCACAAGTGATATTCATGGCCATACCGAACTCACTCTATCTGAACTGCCCCAACTGCGGCGAGAAGCGACTGCACGAGGTCCTGCGCGGCCGCATAGGCAAGGGAGGGGACGTGCTCGAGACCACCGTCAAATGCCAAGAATGCGCGCACGTGCACACCACGGTGGTGCGAGAGCCCAAGAGCGTCAAAGTGCCCATCATCGTCAGCGAACTCGGCCAGTCGAAGCGCTTCGAGTTCGAGTTCGGGGAGGACGAGATGGTGTCTGTGGACGACGAGCTGTTCGTGGAGGACGCCAACGTCGTCATCACCTCCATCGAGAAGGAGGGCGCAAGGGTGAGCCAAGCGACCGCAGGAGAGATATCCACCATCTGGGGCAAGCGCTTCGACAAGGTGCGCGTGAAGATATCCGTCAACAAGACCTCCAAGACGCTGGCGGCGGAGATCTTCGCCCTGCCGGACGAGGAGTTCTATGTCGGCGACACCTTCACCGTAGGCAAGGACGACGTGGTCATCCACTACATCAAGACCAAAGAGGGCATGGTGCGCAGCGGCGGCGTGCCTGCGAGGGACATAGTCCGCATCTACACCAAGCGCATGCGCGCCACCTACAAGTGAGGTGCTCATGGACCTCAGGGAGGCCAGGAAGCGGATGGTGCGGCGGCTGCTGGACAGCGGCTACATCTCCGGTCCGGCGGTCTCCAAGGCCATGGAGGCGGTGGAGCGGCATCTATTCCTTCCAGGCGAGCTGGTGGAACAAGCCTACCTAGACACGCCCCTGCACATCGGCGAAGGACAGACCATCTCCGCGCCGCACATGGTGGGGATTATGGTAGAGGCTCTTGACCTCCGGGCGGGGCAGAGAGTGCTGGAGGTCGGAGGTGGATCAGGCTACCACGCAGCGGTCATGGCCGAGCTGATCAGGCCCGGCGGCCGCGTGTATAGCATGGAGCGCATCGAGAGCCTCGCCTCCTCCGCCAAGAAGAACCTCCAGGCGGCTGGATATGCGGACGTGGTGGAGACGGTGGTGGGGGACGGCACCAAGGGGCTGCCGGAGCACGCACCCTACGACCGGATCTCCATCGCCGCCGCCTCCCCTGGGATACCGCAACCGCTCAAAGAGCAGCTGGTGGAGGGCGGCAAGCTCCTCATCCCCGTCGGAGGAAGGTTCTACCAAGAACTTATGCTGGTGATCCGAAAGGGCAGCGACTATCAGCAACGCAATCTAGGGGGCTGCGTGTTCGTTCCGCTCATCGGCGAGCATGGGTTCAAGGATTGATGCTATCTTTCGGCGTTCAGGATGTAGGGCAGCACGGCCTTGATGCTTTTGTCCCTGACAACATGCGTGGCCTTCTTTACGACCACGCTGTCGGTGGGGTTGAAGGCGATGGACATGGCGCATGCCTCGAACATCGGAATGTCCACGAAGGAATCGCCGACGCAGGCGGCCCGGTCGCCTTTGATGCCGTATTTGGCCAATAGCTGGTCCAGGGCGGAACGCTTGTTCTTGAGCTCCACGCGCAGAAGACCCTCCCCGGTCAGCTTCCCGTTCTCGTCGCACTCCACGCCGTTCGCTAGCCAGTCGTCGAACCCATAGCGGGAGGCGATCTTCTCCGCCACGATGTCCAGGCCCCCGGAGACGATGACCGTCCTGATGCCGTTCGTCCTCAGGATACGTATCGTCTCCTCGATGCCCTCGTTCATCGGCAACGGAGCGAGGATCAGCTCCAGCTCCTCCCGGCAGAGCTGCGGGCGCTTCCTCCGCCACAGGGAGATGTCCCGACGCATGAACTCCATGTCGTCGATGCGGCCGTCGATGAAGGCCTGGATGGCCGCCTCGTTCTGCACCTGGAAATGGTCATGCACCCAGGTCCAGCAACTCGTGTAGTTCACCAGCACCCCGTCCATGTCGAAAGCCACCAGGTCAAAACGCCTCTGGTCCACGAACGCATTCAATCCGCTCCAGCTATTAAACGATTCTGCGTATGGTTAGGTTGAAATCGGAAGCCGTGAATGCACTTGATGAGAAGATGATCTGTCCTCGCTGCGGCAACTTCACGGACGAGCACTACCTCTATTGCGTGAGCTGCAATTTCCCCCTGCCTCATCCAGGCTGGAATCTGCCGTCGGATCGGACCACAGACACTTTGGCGTGGGTTCTCATCTACTTATTAATCGGAGGGCTGACCGTTTCCGTCATCCTTGCCGCAGCAGTGTATCTGTTCGTCCTTGGCCTTTGACCAGATGGGCCGGGCCAAAGGGTTATAGAGGGCCTGCGTGCTCGTTGAAGACGCCATGATCACCATAGTGGGCGTGGGGCACGTGTTCGACATCAAGCGCCAGGTGCGAGACGTGATCGTCGGCCAGGCGCCAAACGTGGTGGCGGTGGAGCTGGACGGCGAGCGTTACCAAGCCCTGCTGCACCCGCAGGTGCGCAAGGACCTGCCCCCCACATATCGCATCCTGTCCAAGTTTCAGAAGCGCCTGGCGGATGAGTTCGGCGGAGAGCTTGGCTCGGAGATGCTGGCCGCGGTGGACGCCTCCAAGGAGCTGGGAGTGGATTGCCTTTTCATCGATGCGAACGCGGGAGCGCTGTTCACGCACATGCTGAAGGTCATGCCCTTCAAGGAACGCGTCCTGCTCTTCTTCTCGGCCGTCACTGGACTCTTCGCTTCCAAGAAGCGGGTGGAGGCGGAACTGGATCGCTTCACCCAGAACGAGGAGATGTACCTCAAGCAGTTCGAGAGGCAGTTCCCCACCTTGAAGCGGGTGCTCATCGACGACCGCAACCACATCATGGCCAACAACCTGGCGCAGGCGGAGATGAAGTACGGCAGCGTGGTGGCCATCGTGGGCGATGGCCACGTTGACGGCTTGGGTCAGTTGCTGGCGGGCAGCCACCTACAGGTGGTCCGGCTGAAGCAGCTCCTGGACAACTCCTACCCCAAGGGCTTCGTGGCGGCCAAGGAAGGGGGGGCGGAGATCAGTTACCAATATACCGTGAGCATGGAAGAGGAAAAGCCTTAATTCGTTGCCTGGTCATGTGCCGGCTGCGAGCATGAAGGTCATTCTGCTATCTTACACCAAGGACGCGGAGAGGCTGTGCGCCTCCGCCGGGCACTCCTGCTATTCGAGGAAGACGGCCAGCGAGCTGCTCTCCTCCCTACCCGAGGAGAAGGTGGGCAAGGTCATCGACAGCGTCATGGACTCCGGGCATCACTCGGTCATCGAGCACGCCTCCTTCACCTTCTCCGTGGAGGGCGTCTCCAGGGCGATGACCCATCAGCTGGTGCGCCACAGGATCGCATCCTATAGCCAGACCAGTCAGAGGTATGTGTCGCTCAAGGAACCCTCCTACGTCGTCCCGGAGACGATCAAAGGAGACCGGGAATTGGAGCGCGAGTTCCGCGAACTCATGGAGCGCAGTTGGGAGGCATATCGCAAGCTGGTGGAGAAGGTCCCGTTGGAGGATGCCAGGTACGTGCTGCCGAACGCCTGCACCACCAACATCACCGTCACCATGAACGCCCGAGAGCTATGGCACTTCTTCACCCTGCGGACGTGCCGCAGAGCGCAATGGGAGATCCGGGCCGTGGCCGAGGAGATGCTCAAGCAGGCGAAGGAGGTCGCTCCGAAGCTGTTCAAGCAGGCCGGTCCTCCGTGCGTTCGCGGACCATGTCCAGAGGGCAAGCTCTCCTGCGGTAAGCCAAGAAGGCGCGAGCTCAGCAAGGCTTAAATACGCTCACCACTTAACCGGCAGATACCTGGTGTGTACATGGGAAAGATCAGGCCGACTTACATCAAGCGGGTCGCTATCGAGCTCGTGGAGAAGTACCCCAAGGTTTTCACCGCCGACTTCGAGACGAACAAAGTGCTCGTTAGCAAGCTCACCAACGTCGGGACGGTGCGTATGAGGAACCTCATCGCCGGCTACGTCACCCGCTACTGGCAGCAGCAAGAGAACTAGACGATACTATTTTCTGGCACACCTCGTTCTAGGTGACCGCCAATGGTCCAAGCTATCGAGGCCAAGGCGCTCACGCGTGTCTTTGGCAACAAGAAGGGCAAAGGGCCCCTGATCGCCCTGGAGAACGTGGACTTGAACGTGGCCGAGGGCGAGCTTTTCGGTCTCCTCGGTCCGAACGGAGCGGGCAAGACCACCTTCATCAAGATACTTGCCACCCTCCTGCTGCCGTCCTCTGGCGAGGTGAAAGTGCTCGGTCATGACGTCGTCCTGGAGGCCCAGAAGATCCGCCCGCGCATCAACATGGTCTCGGGAGGGGAGACCTCCGGCTACGGCCTTCTGACGGTGAAGGAGAACCTGTGGATGTTCTCCCAGTTCTACGGCATCCCGGGCAAGGAGGCGAAGAGGCGCATCGACGAGATGCTGGCGACGTTCGGCCTGGAGGACAAGGCGAACGCCAAGGTGCGCACCATCTCCACCGGACAGCGGCAGAAGATGAACGTGGTTCGGGGCTTCGTGACCAATCCCGACCTCATCTTCTTGGACGAACCGACCCTCGGTCTGGACGTCAACGCCAGCATCGCCATCCGCAACTACATCCGCCACTGGGTCAAGGACACCACGGGCAAGACCGTTCTACTCACCACTCATTACATGGCCGAGGCCGATTTTCTTTGCGACCGGGTGGCCATCATCGATCAGGGCCGCATCCTGGCCTGCGACACGCCAGCGAACCTCAAGCGCAGCGTGCGCCGAGCATCCATCTTCACCTTGGCCACCACTCCTTTCGACGGGATCACGGGCTTGGGCGGTCTGCCAGGGGTGTCCGGGTTCGATAGCACCATCACGGATGGCAGAGTGGAGATGCGCTTCTCTCTTGAGGACGAATCGGTGATCGCGGACATCGTTTCATACGTCGCCACCCGTCAAGCGAAGGTGCTCTATGTGAGCAAGGGCGAGCCGACCCTGGAGGACGTGTTCATCCAGCTGGTGGGGAGAGCGCTGGGATGATCGACTGGAAGCTTAACTACCGCGCTCTCCTCGGCCGGGCATACCCGCGCATCATCGGCGCCTCGAGGGAACCAAGCTGGATGCTCTTCGACATCTTCCTCCCCCTCCTAGGCATAGCCGCCTTCATCTACTACTATCGGGCCATGGGAGCTCCGGAGGTCTTCACCGGGTTCGTCGTCCTCGGAGGGGTGATGACCGCCTTCTGGCTCAACGTGCTTTGGAGCATGGCCACCCAGTTCTACTGGGAGAAGGAGACGGGTAACCTGCAGCTCTATATGCTCGCCCCGATGTCGCGCATGGCGGTGCTGGGAGGGATGGCAGTGGGAGGCATCTTCTTCACCACCATTCGCGCCGCATCCACCTTCATCCTCGGTTTCCTGGTCTTCGGCGTGCAGCTGCAAGTGAGCAACCTTGGAGGTCTGGTCGCGACATTCTGCCTGACGCTCTTCGCCCTCTACGGCATGGGCATGATGTTCTCCTCGCTCTACATGTTGTATGGCCGGGGAGCGTGGCACCTCTCCAACCTCCTGCAGGAGCCGATCTACCTTTTCTCAGGGATATACTTCCCGGTCAAGCAGCTGGGTTTCTGGGTGGCCCTGACCGCTTCGGTGATCCCTATCACTCTGGGTCTCGATGCCATGCGCCAGCTGATGTTCGCTTCGCCCTCCGTTCAGGGCTTCCTGCCGGTGGAGGTCGAGGCCTTGGTTTTGGCGGCACTAGCCGTTCTGTTCCTGATCGGCGCGAGGTACTCCTTGCGGTACATGGAATACCTGGGAAAGAGGGAAGGGAGGCTGACGATGAGATGGCAATGAGGGACGAGCTGCGCACCTTCCGCTACGCCGCCTGGCTAGGCTGGCAGATGGAGGCCAACTGGACTCAGCCCTGGTTCTTCCTCATCTACACGGTGGCGAAGCCCATCGCCGGCACCCTCATCTTGGTGGTCATGTACCTGGTGGTGCAGAGCAGCGTGCTCAACGATCCCACCTTCTTCGCCTACATGTACGTGGGAAACGCCTTCTACATGTATGTGGCTCAGGTGCTCTTCGGCATCGTCATGGTCATCCACGAGGACCGGGAGCATTACCAGACCCTGAAGCAGATCTACATCGCGCCCATTTCCTTCTACACCTACATCATCGGTCGGGCGACGTGCAAGATCGTGCTGACCACCATCGCCATCTTCATCACCTTGGTGTTCGGGGTGCTGGTCTTGGGCCTTTCCTTGGACCTGGGGCAGGTGGACTGGGGGTTGCTGGCGATCTCCATGCTCCTGGGGCTGCTCTGCATCTGCATGATAGGGATCGCCCTGGCCGGGATATCGTTCCTCACCGCCAGGCACGGCATGGGCATCAACGAAGGCATCGCCGGCATGTTCTACCTGTTCTGCGGGGTCGTCTTCCCCCTCACCGTGCTCCCGGGCTGGGGGCAGGCCGTCGGCCATGCTATCCCGATCACCTACTGGCTGGAGATCGTCCGCCGGGCGCTGCTGCCTGGAATGGACATCTCCTCGGTTTCGGGGCTGCAGGTCTATTCCTCGACCGAGATCTTCGTTCTCCTGGCGGTCTCGAGCGCCCTGTTCCTCGTGCTCTCCATCGGCATCTTCCGCTACGCTGACCACCTAGCCCGAAAGAAGGGCAAGTTGGACATGACCACCACCTACTGAGGTTAAGTTTAATTACCCGAGCGCGTTCAAGACCAATAGGCCCGAGTGGGGTAGCTTGGATATCCTAAAAGATTGCGGATCTTTAGACCCGGGTTCGAATCCCGGCTCGGGCGCTTCTCTATCCTTCAGAGTTCGAGCGCAAGTCCTTTCGTCGAAGAGATGTCCACATCTCCTGGCGGCAGGACGCGGGAGACCTCTTCTTCCGGCACGTTGAGCATCTTCGAGAGCGTGGAGGACAATCTGCTTCTATCAGTGTCCCCGGGCACGATCGTCACCATCCGGTTCGCCAGATCTTCGATAGCCTGGCGCGGAGCGCACATGATCTTCCTCGCCCCCTGGTGCTCGATCTCGCCCACGGCGAGCTCAAGAGGCAAATGATGCTCGTAGTTGCGTTTTCCTCGGATGATGAACGCCCCCCTGGGAACGAACTCCCCCGCGTCCGGCGTCTTCGATACCTGGTCGGGGAGGACCCAGTAGGCGCTGCCTTCCCTTGCCCCGGCGTTCCAGGCCTTCGAGTGTGAAAGGGCGAACAGGCAGGCCTGGCGCAGCTCCTCTTCGTTGGCGGTTGAGCCATCTTTGATCACCACGCTCGGCGCTCCATGAACGTCGGCGTGGGCGTATCGGTCCGTCGACGTGAGGTGCTTCTTCACCAGCTGGTCATTGGTGCGTGCGTCCCTGCCCGCCAGCACCAGATGTCCGCCCGAGGTGACGAACCACTTGTAGCTCTCGAACCAGAACTGCTTGGTCGGCTTCCGTTCCTCCTTGGCGGCCAAGGAGAGCTTCGACTCGTGCTTCTTCATCTCTTCCAGGCGCTTCTTCGTTTCGTTCAGAGCTGCCTCCGCCCGGCCCTGCTTCTCCTTCGCCTCCTTGGCCTTGCTATAGAGCAGGTTGGCGTTCTCGTCGATCCCCCTGGAATAGTCGAGCCAGACGACGAGGCCATCGAAGTCCGCCCGGACCGAGGAGTCCTGTGGACGGACCTCGAGCGCCATGGCGAACGACCGAGCCTCTTCCTTGATCTTCTCCCAGCCTTTCCCTAGGGCCATCTCGCCGAACCTCGTTAGGAAAGAGCTCACATCCTGGTAGTGGGCGTAGATGCCCTCCGCCTGGAGCGTGTGCTCGTTTGCCTCCGCCTTCAACGCTTCCCTGGCGGCGGTCTGCTGTTCGATCTGCCTGGCCAGGCGCTGTATCTCCGGGTTCTCCGCCCTTTGCTTGAGGCGACCGGCACGTTCGACGAAAGCGGCCAGAGCTTCAGAGTGAGAGGCGAACCTTTCCTTGTCCGCATCCTGGTATTGCAGCAGCTCGAACGGTGTAACGTCAACGGGCAAGGAGTTCTTGGATGCGAGGGTGGGGGATGGGTTCAGCTTGACGGCCTGGAGCAGCTTCTCCAGTTCCGATCTCAGCCGGTCCGTCTCCTCTTCGCTGAGGTCCTTGGCTTTTCTCGTCTTGTCCAGGCCCGCTCGCAGGCACAGCTCTTCGCCGTACTGACCTCCAAGATTGATGGCCGTGGCCAGGGTACGAACGACATCGGCATTGGAGCCCCGTATGGCTTCCTGGAACGCGCCGACATCCTGAGCGCCGGGATTGAACCGGCTGGGCGGGAAAGAGTAGTCCGCTCCGGGCCGCACGTCCCGGTGCTTCCAGGTCTTGGAGAAGAGGCAGTTGACGATCTTCCCCTGGGAGACGATGAGCAGGTTGCCCTCGCCGAAGAGTTCGATGACCAGCTGATAACCTTCCTCCCTATCCGATTCGATGACCACGATGCGGTCGAACTGGTGCTGTCTGATCGTCGTTATCTTGGCGTTGGAGAGGAGCTTGCGCGCATGCACTGCGAACTGCGACGGCGTCTCGGGAACCCCTGGTCGCTCCTTGGAAAGGTAGAGCCACTTGAGGTCGAGGATCACCACCTCGCGCCTTCCCGTTCCAGGCACGTTCACGCGCAGCAGCACGTTCTTTCGGTCCCAGTGGAAGACCTTGTCCAGATATCCTCCTACCAGGGGTTGCATCTCGCTGACCACCGCGAGGATGTCGAAGGCGCTCATCTCGGATTTCATTCGCACATGCAAGCGCTTTACCGAGAAAAGCGTTTGTGCCAAGGGAAACGCGAAAGCTTTATGACGGATAACTGGATTGGAGGGGCTGCACGCCACTGTGGCTTAGAGGTAACGCGTTCATAGCGCGTCTCTAAATAGCGACGCCTTGGTAAGGCGTAGGTCGAGGGTTCGATCCCCTCCAGTGGCTCCATCACCCTTTACCTAAGCTTCCTCCTCGGCCTTGACTCGCAGTTCATGCAGGCATCTTGAAATATCAAGAGAATGGTAGTAGCAAAGCCGGTCCTCCGGGGAGATGTGGATGAAGAGGAGAATGATATACGCCATCGCGTTCTTGGCGGGGATCATCTTCGTGGGAACCGTGGGCTTCTTATTTGTAGAGCCCACGGTCACTGACATCTTCTCTTCGTTCTACTTCACCATCGAGACGATGTTCACCGTCGGTTTTGGGGACATCGTTCCCACCACCGGAGCGAGTCGGGCATTGGCGGTGATCGTGGTCGTCGGGGGAGTGACGTCCGCGGTCACCGTGCTGCAGTCGCTGTTCGATCTTATGGTCACTAAGGACCTGCGCCAGGAGTTAGGGCTTCCAGAGAGGCGGACGAAGATGAAGGATCACATCATCATCTGTGGCTACGGGAACGTAGGAAAGCAGGTCTATCAGAACCTGAACGAGAAAGGGGACAAATTCGTCTTCATTGAGAACGACGAGGAGAAGATCGCCGATCTCATGGAGCTAGGGGTGGTGGTCATCAAGGGGGATGCGGGGGACGAGGACGTCCTGTCGAGGGCGAACATCAAGGAGGCGAAGACCATCATCGCCACGCTTCGTGACCCGACCAACATCATCGTGTGCATCATGGCCAAGATGCTGAACCCCGGCATCTTCATCGTCTCCGAGGTGGAGGACATGCGCAATGTGACCGTACTGAAGAAAGCCGGCGCGGACGAAGTGGTGCACTGCCATGAGATGGGAGCCCGGGTGATGGTATCCAAGGCCCGCCGGGTGGTCGTGGACCCGGTCTGCGGGACGGAGGTCGATCCCGCCACCGCCAAGTTCGTGATCGAGTTCCAAGGGGAGAAGCTGTTCTTCGACACCGAAGAATGCAGATCCGCCTTTGAGAAGAACCCCAAGCGGTTCATGGAGATGAAGCGGGTAGTGGAGGCCACATGCAACCTCCGAGGACCGTGACCTAGGCGAGGAGGCTCCAGGACCTACTTCATCCGGTAGAACACGAGGCCGGACCAGATCTTGGGCCAGAAATAGGTCGACTTCCTGGGCATCTTGCGTCCGCCCAGCGCCAGCGACCAGATGGTCTCGAGCTTGGGCGGGGAAAGCATCACGGCCATATCCCATTCGCCCGACGCAAGCTTCCTCTCCACCGATCCAGCGTCATGGTCAAAGTCCACTTTGATCTCCTTCCCTTCGGCCATGGAGATGAGGACGCGCTTGTGCACCGCCTCCTCACAAACATAAGTATCAAGAGTGGCCAGCAGATCATCCTTCGCCGGCCTTAGCTGCTCTCCCACGAACCGTCTTCCGTCCTTCATGACGAATCCCAAGGTCGGACGGCGGGAGCGCTGCATGACCTTCGCCATCTCGTCCATGCTGCTCAGCTCCCATGTCCCGAACTCCTTCGCTGCCAGAGTGAGGAAGAAATCGCTCGAGAACCCGCCCACGGCGTACAGGCGATGCGTCGGCCTGACCACCAGACCGGGATCGCTCGAAGCGACCAGGGTGGCGAGGACGTAGCGCTTCTTTTCATCGTCAGGGTTCTCCTGCGAGTAGCGCAGTGCTGTCTCGTATCGATGGTGTCCGTCAGCTATGAGCAGCTTCTGCTTCTCCAGCATCAAGCTAATGGCCTTGTTGGTCGCTTTCGTGGATACTCTTGCAAGAGAGTGCTTCACGCCTGAGGAATCTTTGAAGGAGAACAGCTCCGGGGCTTTTACTAGACCCGTTGCCACCTGCTCGTCCAAGCGCTCGAAGATGCAGAAGATCGATTCCAAATGCGTGGCCGTGGCCCGGAGGAAGTTCAATCTGTCCTCTTTCACTTTGGGAGAGGTCTCCTCGTGAGGCATGATGCCTCCATCCTCATATGGCTCCACAAGGAGCCGCCCCATGATGCCGGTCCTGGTTAGTTCCCTTCCCTCCTCAGTAAAGCTCTGGCGATAAAGATAGAAGCAATCCTTCTTGTCCGGTTGCAAATCGCCCTTGGCTATCCAGTCCTCGAGGAGCAGCGCGACCTTCTCGTAGGAGCCTTCCTCGCCGCCCAAGGTCAGGCGGGCGACGTTGTTCGGCTGGGACTGCAGCCTGCGTCTCTCTTCATCGTCGATCACGTCATAGGGCGGTGAGACCCTGGTTGCGATCGATTCTTCTTGCTCTAGCGAGGGCAGAAGGCCGCGGAAAGGAAGGAACTGCACCATTTACGCACCGATGCCTGCGGGAAACGATTGGCCACTCAACTACTTTTCCCATTCTCAACGAAAAAGGAGTAGGATAAGTTACATATATCGCCCGTTCGCAAGTCGACTAGTGAGATCTTCGATGTCCGCAAAGTTCACGGAAGTGACCGAGGAAGAGAAGTACCGCAAGCTGAGGAGGTTCAACGCCTTCATGGGGCTCTTGCACCTCATCCAGGGTACGATAATGCTTCTGATCGCCAACTGGAGCGTGAAGATGACCATCACCTCCGCTTTCCTGAACTTTCCAGGAGGAGGGCAGCCGCCCGCGCCCCAGCTGGAAGTGCTGTTCACAGTGCCTTTGGGCCCGCTGATTTCGCTGTTCCTGTTCATGAGCGCCATCGCGCACTTCGTGCTCGCATCCCCCTGGGGCTACCCCTGGTATGTGAGGAACCTGAAGAAGCACATCAACCCTGCCCGCTGGATCGAGTACTCGGTGTCCTCGTCCTTCATGATCGTGGTCATCGCCTGGCTCTGCGGCATGTGGGACTTCGTCTCGCTGATCCTGCTGTTCGCCCTCAACGCCTGCATGAACCTGTTCGGCTGGATGATGGAGCTGCACAACCAGACCACGGAGAAGACCAACTGGACCGCCTTCATCTTCGGCTGCTTCGCCGGGCTCATGCCGTGGGTGGGTTTGCTCATCTACTTCTTCGGAGCCGGGTCGACGACCGCCATCCCCACCTTCGTGTATGCGATCGTGATCAGCATCGCCTTCTTCTTCAACATCTTCGCGTTGAACATGGTGCTGCAGTACCGCGCCAAGGGCAAGTACAAGGACTACCTCTACGGAGAGCGCATGTACATCGTGCTCAGCCTGGTGGCGAAGAGCCTGTTGGCCTGGCAGGTGTTCGCTGGCACATTGCGGGGCGGTTGATAGAAGAACCGGGGGCAACGCCCCAATCATCATCTTTTTCCATTCAACGGAGAGCAACCCATCACGCTCCATCGCGGCAGCCTATGCATCTAGCGCGATGATTCGGTCCGCCCCCGATCAGTGCATTTCGTCGGACGAGCTCAGGCCGTGCGTTCCCGGGCATCTTCCTTGAGCTTGTTGATCAAAGTATCAAAGAAGGTCTTCATGGAGTACATCTTCCAACTATCGGAGAACATGAACTGCTTGATGTTCGAGAGGATGGACGGTGCCAGCTCATCCCTTCTTTTGACGTTTTCCAAGCTGTAGGGCGAATATGCCCCTTTGAGCTGTGGGAGGTCTAGGGAGGCGTCCGAACCGTAGAACGTCACGCATCCATACTTGATGGAGTTGAACAACTTCTCTGAGTGGTACTTGTTCGTCCATTCGTTCTCAAAGACGATCCTGTAGCGGTACCGTCTCGATAGCTCCATCTCATCCGGAGCGAAGCCTTTCCATTGTTCCAACGGCCAAGGCCTCTTGCTGTAGATGTCGAGCTCGACACCTTCCTCGATCAACTTCTTCGCCGCCTGGATCCGCGATCTCATTGGCCGTCCGATCCAGCAGATCCTGTCCTCGCGCTTCTCCCAGCTCTCGACCTCGGGATCGGCCCAATTGCTGGGGAAGAATATCCTGTTCATTCTCTTTCCTGGTGCCACGCTGAACGCTCTCGCTGGATCGCACAGGTCGTAGGAAGGCCAACAATACTCTCGCGGCTCTCCGAATAGCGTCACATAAGGCTTGTCCGAGATTCTTTTCATCAGTTCCAAATGAACCGAACGGGTCACATTCCTAGGTCCTGGTGGATAGACAATTACTCCCTTGAAAAGCAAAGCCTCAGCGGATCTGATATCATCAGCATCTCCAAGTCTCCACTCAATCCCTTGGGAAGAAAGATACTCGCTGGCCTTCCCCTCGGACTCATCGACACCTCTCACGAGAAGGTCATGGACATTCCAGTTCCGGTCAAGTATCTCGAGTATCCTCATCGTTCTCGATCTTCCTTGGTGGCTGAAACAGTCGCTCTGCTCTTATCTTTTGCCGACCGAGCTTGGGGAAAGGAGAGAGCGACTGGGGCCACCAGGGTCACGCCGGAATGAAATAGGAGCAGACATCCACGTGAGAAGGGAAGTGGGCTCAGCCGGATTCGAACCGGCGATCTACGCCGTGTAAGGGCGTTGTCTGTCAGCCGTCCAGGGATCGCCTGAGCAACTCATGACCGCTAGACCATGAGCCCGTGCTTCTGAACATCTAGCAGATATAAAATGCTAGGCTGCATTAGGCTCCCAAAAGCAAGAAAAGAAAATGGAAAATGAAAAAGGGTTTGGGTCGGCCTAGATAAAGATATACGTGTTGTAGATGCCGAAGCCGTAGTCCGCTGGACCGATCTTGGGGCTGATCAGGATGTACAGGTATCTGTACACGATCAGGCTGTCCAACGCCTTCTGCACCGACTGATCGTCGTTAAGGTTGAGGTTCATGACGATCGGTAGGTAGTATACACCGTCCTCAAGGCTCGGACTGCCGTCGTTGGTGGCGTAGAGGGATACCATCCACTCTGCGTCAGAGTACGCCGGGTCAGGTGTGAACGCGATCAGGCTGTCGGCGTCATCGATCAGTTCTCCGTTCAGCGTCACGTTCTTGATGAACCAGCCTTCGTACTCAGTGGCCCAGTCGGTCATATACCGGAAGCGGAGCTTGACCACCTCTCCCGCATATGCAGTGAGGTTATATTCGGCATGGTCCAATGCGGCCCAGCCAGAGTTGCCCCAGCTCGGGTTGTAGTCGGTTATCCCCGGTAGCTCGGCCGCGATCTCCTCCTTCACGGAGGGGTCGTGGTCCATGGTCGTGTATGTTCCCTCGACCGACTCCCAGGTCGCCCCTTCGTCAGTGGATACCTGCACGAAGCCGAAGTCCCAACCGGATTCGATTCCCCACTTGGTGTCCAGGCCCAGGATGACATCTTCCTCCTCGAAGCTGGTCAGGTCCAGGTCGCCCACCAGGCGGTAGTCCTTCAAAGAGCCTGTGCCGGACCACCACATCTTGGTCGTGTCGACCGCCGTCACCTGCAGGTCATCGAACGCCCACCATCTGCTATTACCATTCGCGTTGTCGGTGAAATACCTGAATGCCAAGTGCACGTCGCTGAATCCAACGAGATCATCGGCGTTTATGGCCACATCGGCGTACCCGTTCGCGAACGGTTGGCGGATTTGGCGGTAAACGGAGTCCTGCGTGAACGAAGTCAATGCCTTCCAGTGGGCCCCATCATCGATGGAGAAGTAGATGACGCCGAACTGGCGGTTCTTGTAGAAGGTCTGGAAGTCGTTCTTCAGGGTCAGCACCAGGTGGTCATATCCCGTTGTGTCGAAGCCATTGACCGTCTTCATCCATTCATCGATGGTGTTGCCGACTGCCGCTGTAATGTCACCGTTTGCCAGGGCGAAGTAGTTGGTGGGATCTTCCACATCAGGTCTCTGAACCGCCTGCCATGGACTGTCGTACGCTCCAGGGCTGGACAATGTCCAGTTGGGCAGAGCTCCACCGTGGTTGAAGTCGTCTTCGAACAGCACGTCGCCAGTGGTGACCGGCACATCAATGATCTGCCAGCCGGTCTTCACCTCAGGGTCGCCCTGGAAGCCGAACTTCGCCTCGAACGAACTGATCCCCGACCACCACCGAGCAGGCAAGCCAGGTGCTAATGGCGGACTGCCGCCCTTGACGTTGACATAATCAGTACCATAGGAGCCGACCTTGGAGACGTCCAACACAGTACCTTCGTAGGTTATCGTCTTGCCAAACTCCCATGCTGCTGACTCTATCCAGGAGTCACCGCTCTGGGCGTAATCCCTGCATGGATAGTAGTCATAGACCAACGGCCCGTGGTTTATATAGCTAGAGTCGGCGAAGTCCAACGACTTGTAGTTGTACAATCCGTTGCCCGGACTGTTCGCTTGGATCAGGTTCGCCAGACGCCAGGAGTTGAACGAGCGGTCGAAGTCCCACTTGCTCCAGCCAAGATTCTCGAACGCTGCGTTGATGGCAGCTATCCCGCTATAGGTCACTTCCTCCCAGGTGCTGTTGACCAGGTGGACGATGAAGTCGGACCCGAAGTGGTCGCTCAGCCATATGACGTACAGCGCCGCTGCTCCGTAATCAGCTAGGCTGTTCAAATCTCCCTGGTCGCCCCACTCTATCAGCGAGTTGTCTGGGGTGGCCAGGAAGCGGTCGATGTGGCTCCATGGCACTCCATATCCACAGAGCATCTCCGCGTACATCGCGCAGCCTTCATCCAGGAAGCTCTCTTGCGCAGGATTCTGGAAATTGTTCAATAGGTGCTCGTACTCGTGAGCCACGGTGCTCTCATATACGAACGGATGATCCACAAACTCAGTGGTCCTGTTAGCCCATTCATAGTTGTCGATGTGTATGATGTTCCGGTCGTACATGTCATCGAGCGAGGGGGAGAAGTAGCCCGCTATGTAGTATGGATATCCGGGATCCCAGAAGCTATCGTCCACGATGTTGAAAATCATGATCATGACCCGTCCGCTGACGTTGGTCTCGAAATCTGGGGTTATCACTGATTCCGAACCGTCATTTGCCGGTGGCAGGCCGAAATACTGGGTCTCGATCGGGTAGATGGTGTTGTTGAACTGGTCGGCCATGTAGTTGGCCGCAGTGTCATTGATCACAATCCTGCCGTCGTTCCTCGGGTCCCCGTCGGGGAAGGACAGATCGGTAGCGACCCAGATCTCGCAGGATGTGCGCTCCGCGCGCTTCTTGAACAGCATGAAGGGGGTGGGGTCGGTAACGTTCCAAGCCCACTTGCCGTAATCGTCAGTCAAGAAGAGGGCCGTGTCGTTGACGTCGTAGATTTCACCTGGCCGATAGGTCGGACTGGCAAGGGCGTGGTATTGATAATACAGTTCGCCCACGTTCAGACTCTGCGCTTTCATCAGCGGGTCGACGTCCATTCTCTCAACGTCCGCGATCACCGCTTTCTCACCTGACGAGGTCTTGGCGCTGCCGGCCGTCATAAGCACGGCAAAAGCACCAACAACCATCGTCAACACTATCACTATGCTGATAACCTTGGTTGCATTCTTGAGCATCTTGCCCCTCCTGAATCCCGTCGCCTGGGCAGAATGTAGCGCCCGAGGCCAACGGCCACACTCGTAATTGCGATTATTCGGGAGCGGACTATTTATAAATTATGCAAGGACGAGCGAGTGCTGGATTAGTGAAAAAACGCCTGCAAGACGGTCTCAACGAGAGAAGAAGACGGGCGCGAACCGAAAGCATCGAATACGCGCACCGCTTGTTTTGCTGCTTGGACGATAGGCAATGGTAAGGAAAAGGATCAAGGCCAGGGTGGACGCGGCCCTGTCCATGCCCGGTACCGGCCCTACGATTAGACGATACTTCGTCAACACGATATTCGACTCGACCTTCGTCATGTTAGGCATAATCGTAGGAGGCGCGCTCTCGGAACATCCGGACTTTAGGGTCGTGATCGCGACGATCCTCACGAGCGCCGTTGCCCTAGGGATCTCGACCGGGGTGAGCGTGTTCGAGGCCGAGAGCATGGAGCAGAATCGCCGTATTGACGAGATTGAGAAGGCCTTGCTTCGGTCGCTTGAGGACACCCACATCGGACGCTCATCAAGGGCCTCGATAATCCTCATCGCCCTCGTCAACTTCCTTGCGCCGCTGACTGCGGGTGCGATCATCCTCACGCCGTTCTTGCTCATCTCTCCCGGGGATATCGCGACCGCCGCCTGGATAGCCGTGAGTTTGGCCATTTCCATGCTCTTCATCACCGGTCTGGTGATGGGCCGGCTGGGAAAGCGCAATCCTCTGATACAAGGGACGAGGATGGCCTTGGTCGGGGTGGCAGCTTTCCTGATCTGCTTCTACATCCAGTCGCTGGTGTGATCAGCAGATTCGTGGAACCGGGTCTCCCACCGGAGGCTCGAGTATCCTCCTACCACCCACCTCGGTCCTCAGCACCACGCCCCTGACCTTCGAGGTAGCATGCCCGATGATGGCCGCGTTCTTACCGAGAGGGTTTTTGCGTATGGCCCCAAGCACATCCTCGGCCATCTCCGGCACCACTCCTACGATCATCTTGCCCTCGTTGCCGATGGTCATGGGGTCCAAGCCAAGCATATCGCAGGCGTTGCGGACCGGATCAGCGATGGGCACGGACGTCTCATCCACCTCCATGCCCACCTTGGACTTCGAGGTCCATTCGTTGACGGCGTTGGCCAATCCTCCACGGGTCGGGTCTTTCATGCACACGGCCCCCCCGACCTTGAGCACGTCCTCCACCAGTCGGTTCAGCGGTGCGCAATCGCTTTGCACCTGGCTCTCGAATCCGTAGCCTTCGCGGAAAGAAAGCAGTGCTATGCCGTGATCGCCCACCGTGCCAGTGACGATCACTGCGTCTCCGTCGCGGAGGTTGTCGTCCGTCATCCACTTCGAGTCGACCTTTCGATACTGCATGGCAACGTCCAGGTCACGGTCCAGGAACTCGCTCCTCCGACCGATGGCGGAGGTGGCGATGACCATGCGCTCGATCTTGCCAGACTCCATGACCTTGGTGTCGCCCGTGACCACCGGCACTCCAGCTATCTGAGAAGCGTCACCGACGCTCTTCGCTATCCTCTCCAGTACCTCGAGCTCCAACCCCTCCTCCAAGATCATGGCGCAGGCGATGGCCAGCGGTCTGGCGCCCATCACGGAGATGTCGTTCACCGTCCCATAGACGCTCAGCGATCCGATGTCCCCGCCGGGGAAGAATAGCGGTTTGACGGTGTGCGCATCCGTAGTGAAGACGATGCCATCGACCACCGCGGAATCGTCGAAAGAGCTTAGCGGCACTTCCGACGGGACCTTGGGCAAGAAGGGAATGATGTGCTTGCTGAGCAACTCCTGCATCATCTCCCCCCCTGCCCCGTGGCCCATGGTCACCCTCTTCATGCGCTGCCGATTGGCCGCCCGCTCTTTATATTTTGTCAGAAAGCCAGAGGAATGGCCTCCGATCGGTGCTGGCAAAGAAGCCTCCGATGAGAAAGAGGAGCGATGCCACCGTCCTCCTCCCTTCCTACGGCAACCTTATGAACGGTACGAATCATAGCTAGGCAGTCCAAATGGCCAGTAGGGTAGCGTGGATTATCATTTTGGCCTTCGAAGCCAAATAATGGGGTTCGAATCCCCACAGGCCCGCCATTTTCCGCTTTCTAAGGCGCTCGATCACCGCTCGACCCGAAGGCGCAAGGTCTTTCTTCAGGTTTGCCGGTCGTCTCGCGCATCCCGGCAATCCTTGCAGACGCGGATGTTCT
>JAPKYJ010000011.1 GCA_026394375.1 Methanomassiliicoccales archaeon | reverse complement strand
GGTTGCATTCCCTTACGGACCCCAAGCTTACCCCAGAGGCCCTCACTCCCAGCGTCTACGGTGATCGCAAGTTCGGAGTTTGACAAGGAACCGATCGGTTTCCCGACCTAAGCTCCTAATCAGTGCTCTACCCCACGATCGACCTCGGCTGAGATCTAGCTGCGACTAGTTTCAGGAGGAACCAGCTATTCCCAGTTTAGATTGGCCTTTCACCCCTATGCCCAGATCATCCGAAAGATTTGCACATCATTACCGGTTCGGTCCTCCACCTCTCTTTCGAGAGGCTTCAACCTATCCAGGCATAGATCAACTGGCTTCGGGTTTCCCACCAATGACTCCAGGCGAGCGCACCTAGTCCCTAGCGCCTTGCGGCGTTGCGGACCTTCGGTTTCCCTGCGACTCCGCTCCTACGAGCTTAGTCTCGCCATTGATCAGAACTCCCTGGCCCGTTATTCGAAACGGACGATACGACACTGGTCCATCTTGCGACTTCTTCCCTTTCATGCCGTATCTGAATATAGCCGTTTGGTTTCACGCACTTTTAACCTCCCGTCAAGGGTACTTTTCAGTGTTCACTCACGCTACTACTCCACTATCGGTCTCGAGACGTTTTTAGGGTTGGAGGTAAGTGTCCCCCGGATTCACGCGCGATATCCAACGCGCGATACTCTGGATACTCAGATTCATCCTCTCAGTTTGCTCGTACGGGACTATCACCCTCTATGGTGCGACGTTCCAGTCGACTTCCGATTCGCTGAGGAGGACGTACCAAGTCCAACAACACCACACGTACCTCTCCTTTCGGAGAGGCATTCGGTTTACCCTGTGCCGCGTTCGATCGCCTTTACTGACGGCATCTCGGTTGATTTCTTTTCCTGCGGGTACTAGGATGTTTCGATCCCCCGCGTTCCCGATCCTTCCGGACCAGTTCGAAGACTAGGAAGTCCCATTCGGCGGTCACCGGATCATAGGCTTCTTGCACCTACCCGGCGCTTTTCGCAGCTTGACACGACCTTCTTCGGCGCTCGAGCCGAGCGATTCCCCAAACGGCTTAGCAAATTTGCCATTTAGACTGTCGACTTAACATACGTCCAGATTGCGTGTGATTGGATCATGGGGCCCGCTTCGACGCCTTCCTCCGTCGAACCGCCCTATCCACTTCCCCGGAAACAACCTCTCCGGGTGCACCTCTCTTCTCAAATTGACTCACCGCGGCCATATGTATGGCACGGCGCAGTGAGCCCCTTCATGCCCGAGGTGATATTTATACGTTGTTCCCCGCCATGGCTTCACATGGTCAATAGGAATAAGCCCATTCCCCTCGGGTGGGGAATATCCCCTAGCATAGATGTCGTATATAACTGTTGTGAGCAGAATGGGTGACAATCTGGCACGACCGTCGATGGGGCGCATTTCTGTTCATCGCACGGATCGCTTCCGACCAACGAAAAGGGGTCGGGGCTTGTCCGCTAAGACGAACGGAACGAGGAAAGGTCTCCTTCTTGGTATCTAAGTAACGTAGTAGAGGGGGTCTGCCCTCATCCTAGTTCAAAGCGTTCTTCAACAGGGGAGGGACGTCCATCGGTAACGATGCCACCTTGACGCCTGCTTTGTTCAAAGCCGCGATCTTGCTGCTGGCCGTGCCTAGCCCTCGAGCTATGATCGCTCCCGCGTGTCCCATGCGCTTCTCCGGAGGGGCGGTGCGACCGGCGATGTATGCCACCACCGGCTTCGTCATTCTTGCGCGAATGAACTCCGCTGCCTCTTCTTCTGCGAAGCCACCTATCTCGCCCACGAGCACGACCGACTCCGTCTCCACATCCTGCTCGAACATCTCCAGCACCTTTACGAAGTCGGTGCCGATGATGGGGTCTCCTCCGATGCCGACGCAGGTAGACTGTCCTATCCCAGCCTGCGTCAAGGCGTTCACGATCTCGTAGGTGAGCGTGCCGCTGCGAGAGACGACCCCCGTGCTCCCCCGCCTGAATATCATGCTCGGCATGATGCCTAACTTGCCTCTCCTCGGGTTCGCAAGCCCGGGGCAGTTGGGGCCGAGAATGCGAGCTCCATTGAGTCGCGCGTACTGGATCATGATCATGGAATCGTGCTGGGGGATATGCTCGGAGATCACCACCACCGCCTCGATGCCAGCCTCCAAGGCTTCGATGACCGCGTCCAATGCGAACCTGGCCGGAACGAAGACGACTGATGTGTTCGCCCTGGTCTCCTTAACCGACGCCGCCACAGTATCGAAGACCGGCAGTTCTCCGACCTTTGAGCCCCCTCTTCCCGGAGAGGTGCCGCCTACGACCTTGGTGCCCATTTCCAACATGCTCAGCGCGTGGAACGAGCCCTGATGGCCGGTGATGCCCTGGACGAGCACCCTCGTCTCATCATCAATGATCACCGTCACGACGATCACCCCCCCTTCAGCCTGACAACCTCCACGCATGCCTCGTCGAGATCGTACAGCGCCTTCACTCCCTCAGCTGCCAGCAATTCAAGCGCTTCCGCTTCATTGACCCCTAGGACGCGGACCACCAGCGGTATCTCGATCCGCAAACGTCTTCGCGCGGCGATCAGGCCTTCGGCCACAGTGTCGCAGCGGGTTATCCCTCCAAAGATGTTCACCAGGATGGCCTTGGGTCGCGCCTTGAGAATGAGTTCCATCGCTCCCTCGACCACCTTATCATCATCGGTTCCGCCCAGATCGAGGAAAACTCCTCCTTTGCCACCCCGAATCGCCAGATTGTCAAGAGTGGCCATGGTCAGTCCAGCGCCATTGGCTATGACCCCTATGTCGCCTTCGAGCTGGACCAACGAGATGCCTCGCCCCTTTGCCTCAATTTCCAGAGCGGTGGTTCCCAGTTCGTCCAAAGGCAGTTCTGGGTGCCTGAACAATGCGTCATCATCCAGGACCACCTTGGAATCGGCGGCGATGAGCCTGCCGTCCACCGTCATTGCCAGGGGGTTGACCTCCACCAGTTCGCAATCCATTTCCCAGAAGAGGGTCCATAGGTCGTTCAGCAGCTTGCGCAATTGTCCAGATTGCTCGGAATCGAGGAGCAAGAAGTCCGCCGCCTGGCGAGCGATATGGTCCTGGAACCCGACGAAGGGATGGACGTGCCAGCTGTTGGTCCTCGTCGATTCGACGGCTTCCACTTCCATCCCTCCTTGGGATATCACCAGGAGTAGGGGCAGACCTGAGCTGCGATCAAGGGAGAGGCTAACGTAGAACTCCCGCAGGATGTTCAGCCGTTCCTCGACCAGGACCTCTCTTACCATCTCGCCCGAAATCTGCATGGAAAGCATCTCAGAAACGGCCCGCTTCATCTGGTCGAGGCCGGAAGCGAAGCGGATCCCGCCTGCACGTCCTCTCCCTCCGGAGCGAACCTGCGCCTTTATCGCCATTGGCTTGCTAGGAGGACGAACCTCATCCGGGGAGCGGGCGAGGTAGCCCTCTGGCACTGGGATATCGAACCTGCGGAACAGTTCCTTGCCTCGAGCCTCGATGAGCTTCATTCTCAACCTCGTGCATAATCCATCCGGCTGCTAATGAAACTACTTTGACATGACGTGACGCGGGGTCCGTCCCTATCTCTCCTTCTTTGCTTCTCTGCCCTTGCCTCAACGCACGAGTGTCTGGGTGTTGGAACAGACCGAGGTCTGGGACTAGGGTGTCAGATATGAATGAAGCAAGCTGGCCATGGCAAACGGCACGCTTCTCCGCCTTCATCGCCGATTCCACTATCGAAGGTGGACCTCCATCGTCGCGTTCTTCTCAGCCAATCATATAAAATACCGCAAATGGATACAATTATTAGACCAAGGCGCAGCGGTCTAGGTCGTGGAATGGTGGGGAAAACGAGGATTGGTGCTCTATTGCTGGTGAGTCTGCTCCTCATATCTGCACTAGGGATCAGCCAGGCGTGCACGGGGTCGACGGATTCGCCGGAGGCAACGGACCAGACCCGATCCGATCCGACCCCGACCCGATTCCCCCTCGCATCCCCGGATGGTGCAGAGCCCCTCTCGATGGGGGAATCGGCAGGCTTCTCGGTCACCGACCAGGCCAAGGTAGCTGTCCCTTGGACATTCATGGTTTATCTGGATGCTGACTGCAACCTCGAAGAGGCTGGTTTGGACGACTTCATTGAGATGTCTTCGGTGGGCACGAGCACGGCCATGAACATAGTGGTGCAGATGGACAGAGCTAGCGGATACTCGACCGGCTATGGTGATTGGACGACCGCCAAGCGGTTCCTGGTCGCGCAAGGGAGTACACCCATCACATCCAATGCTCTCGCAGATATTGGCGAGGTCAACATGGGCGACCCGGTCACCCTGAGGAACTTCATGGAGTGGGCCATTTCGACTTATCCGGCCCAACGTTATGCCCTGGTGCTTTGGGACCATGGGGGTGGTTGGCACGGAGGGGTTTGCAGTGATGAGTCCGCGAGCGGCGACGCATTGAGCATGCCGGAGCTGCGATCTGGCATCAGCCTGGCCCTGGCTTCTCAATCGGCCCACCTGAGCGTGATAGGTTTTGATGCATGCCTTATGGGCATGGCCGAGGTCGCCTACGACCTCAAACAATACTCAGATGCCTTCGCTTTCTCTGAAGAAACCGAACCCGGGCAAGGGTGGCCCTATGATAAGGTGCTGGGCGATCTCAAGACCACCCCATCCATGACCGGCATGCAGCTGGCGGATGTCGTGGTGAACCGCTACGCGGAGTCCTACCCCCCCGCAGGGAAGGAAACGCAATCCTCCGTCATCAGCGCTCAGATGTCCGCTCTAGGGATGGCAGTCCAGGGGTTCGCCAACGCCATGATATCCGACTGGGGTGTCAGCGAGACTCAAATAAAGAACGCCCGCGCCCAGACGGATGGGTTCGCGTACACGTATTACGTGGATTTGTATCATTTCGCACAGCTGGTCAAATCTAGTCTAGGGACGGGAGCGATCGCCACTGCCGCGCAGGCTGTCATGGATGCCGTGGATTCCGCCGTCAGCAACGAGCGCCATGGGGCCCAGCATGCTTCCGTCCATGGCCTGAGTATCTACTTCCCTTCCATCGCTTCGGACTATGACCAGACGGGATACGCCTCCAGTCTCATCTTCACCAGCGACCTCACCTGGGATGATTTCCTCAACACCTACTTCTCGACCTCGAGTGGAGGAGCTGCGACCGCAGATCCCTTCGAGCTTGACGATTCCTATGCGCAAGCGTCCGAATTGGTCGCAGGGCAACCACAGATCCACTCCATCGATCAGGGCGGGGCGGATGTGGACTGGGTATATTTCACTTTGACGACCAGCGAGAACGTCGTTCTCATGACCGACGGAGTTTCGGGGGACACGGTCATCTACCTATACGCACAGTCGGACGTGCCGACCACATACATCTTCTCGGATGATGATGGCAACGGGCGCTTTTCCCGTTTGGATGTGGCCTTGGCAGCGGGAACGTACTACCTGAAGGTTACAGAGTATGGCCAGAACGATGAGATTACTTCCTACTCCCTCTCACTGATCAAGCCGCTCACCGGAGATAGCTACGAGCCTGACGACGACTCCAATCATGCAAGTCCGATAGCCCTAGGGGAGTCGCAGACGCACTCCATAGGCAACGCCGGGGCTGATGTGGATTGGGTGACATTCACTCTCTCGCAGACGACCAACGTTCTCATCGAGACCTATGGCCCGGCGGGGGACACGAGGCTTTTCCTCTACGAGGACACCATCCTCGGACTCTATGAACTGGATTGGGACGATGACTCCGGCATAGGCCTGTTCTCAAAAATCGTAAGCTTCGATTTGCCGGCCGGAACGTATTATGCGGCGGTGGAGGAGTTCCAGAATGACGATGAGATCCCGTCGTACAAGTTCAACCTGACCTCGTTCTCCATCGACGATCAGTTCGAGCCGGATGGGGGCTATCAGCAATCGACGGAACTCACCCCTGGCCAGGCCCAGTCCCATAGCATTGGAGAGCAAGGCGACGACGTCGATTGGCTCTGTTTCACAACGTATTCGTCCGGAAGGGCTTACATCGAGACCCAGGGAGATACTGGAGATACCCAAATGTGGCTCTACACCTCCGCCGGAACTCCAAGCAGCCACCTGCTTTTCGACGATGATTCGGGCGACGGCTACTTCTCTCTAATCGACGCCGATCAACTTATCGCTGGCAAGTACTACGTCAAGATCGGAGCCTACCATGGCGTTTGGGGAGCGGAGGTCATCCCTGAATATCAGGTCGTGCTCTTTACAGACCCTTCAGCACCCCGAGTGCCAGGAGCGATCAATGACACATCCTCCATCACCGTCAGTTGGACCGCCCCGGCCAGCGACGGAGGTTTTCAAATCAAGAACTACGAGGTATATCGCGGCACCTCGATTGGCTCGATGCCCTTCTACCGAACGGTCCCCGGAACCCGGCTGGTGGATATCAACATCAGCGCCGGTCAGACGTACTACTACAAGGTTAGGGCGACCAGCGATTTCGGGTCCAGCGTCTTCTCTTCAATCATCCAGACGACGTCCAGTGGAGGCTCGGGCTCGGCACCGGACCCAGTAGGGTCCATCAGCAAGGAGGAGCATAGCGATCGCATCGTGCTCACTTGGAGCGCACCGAACAATCACGGTTCGCCGATCACGCAGTACATCGTCTACCGGGGCAGCAGTCCCAGCTCGCAGACGCAGCTGGTGACCTGCGGCAATTGTGCCTACACGGACACCAGCGTGACGTCGGGTCAGACGTACTACTACTCAGTGGTGGCGGTCAATGGAATAGGGCAGAGCCAAGCATCCGCATCCGTGGAGGCGAAGGCCCAGAGCGGGTCCTCAGGTGGATCCGGAACGGGCATCGACAACAGCCTCATCTTGATGCTCGCCTTGGTCGGGATAGGGGCTGCGATCCTGGCGGTAGTCGTGGCAGTTGTCCTACGTTCGAGATCTCGCCGCCGAGCGCCTCCAACGGACACTGTGGCACCGGGACCGGTCTCACCCTCCACTGCTCCATCTGGTCCCGTTGGACCTCAGACCACCTCACCCAGCATCGCCTTCTGCCCGCACTGCGGTTCGCCCGCGTCAGGTGGCGGCTTCTGCGGCAACTGTGGCCAGAGGATAAGTTGAAGGAGCACCAGTTGCGAACGAAGGTGAGAAAGAAGTTTAAATATGACCTCCAACTTCGGAAATGCAAATGTCAGTCCACTGCCTACCTGGAACCGGGATCGACTGCAATGTGTTTCTCATCGACGGCACCGACCCGATATTGGTGGACACGGGCACGGGCGAGAACCTGGAGGGCATGCTTCGGAAGGTATCCAAGTGGGTGCCCCTGCAGAGCATAAGAAGGGTTGTGCTGACGCACCGTCACTTCGACCACGTGGGCGGCGCGGATGAGCTGGTCCGTCGTCTCAATGCAGTGCTGATGGCCCACGCCGAGGATGCCGAGGTGCTGCGGAAGGGGGATGGTCAGCAGACACTCTCCCTCATGTTCGGGATTCCAGGATGCAAGCTGGACGTGGCTACGTTGGATGAGGGTACCAAGTTGAGCACGGGAACGCACGAGTTCCAGGTGCTTCACACCCCCGGCCACACTTCCGGAAGCATCTGCCTCTTTGAAGAGAGCACGGGCATCCTCGTCTCGGGTGACACGGTCTTCGCTGAAGGTGTGGGCCGTTGGGATTTTCCTTCGGGCGATCTTGAGGCATTGAGGTCATCAATAACAAGGCTCGGCCGATTGAACGTCAAGGATGTGTTTCCGGGTCATGGTCCAAGCGTCCTGGGTGATGGCAAGCGGACCATCGAAGAGGCCATCTGGTATCTAGGAGAGTGCTGAATTGGAGATACTGAAGTGCGCGAAGAAGGTAGGCAAGGGATTCGAACTCTCGGAAGCCGAGGCCAACAAGGTGAAGGGAGAACTGCAAGCGGGACATCTGGTGGTCTACCCGACGGAGACGCTCTACGGTCTAGGGGCCAATCCGCTGGATGAGACGGCCGTGAAACGCGTCTATATGGCCAAGAGGAGGCCGTTCGACATGCCTCTGTCCATCGCGGTCAGCGACATGGAGATGCTGGAGCGGATCGCCATCATGGATTCTACATCGCGCAAGCTGGCGGAGCGGTTCATGCCCGGGCCGATCACACTCATCCTGATCAAGAAGCCGATAATTCCCGATATCGTCACCTCCGCTTCCGATGAGGTGGGCATACGCATGCCGGACCAACCGTTGGCGCTGCGCATCATCAAGGCCTTCGGCCCAATTACCTCCACATCAGCCAATCTGCACTCCAAGCCCGATCCGGTGACGATCAAGAACACCGTCAGGGACCTGGGGGATGCGGTCAGCATCTACCTCGACTGCGGGAAGACGAAGTTGGGAGTCCACTCCACCATCGTCACCGTGCGTGATGGTGAGATGGAGATCATCCGGCACGGGGCGATATCAGATAAGCGGATTGAGGCGGCGCTCGATGGATGAGGAAGTCCTGACCTGCCTGCGAAAGGCCGGCGCGATCTCGCGCGAGGCGCGCATGCACGGTGCCTCGCTCATCCGCGAAGGGGTGAAGCTCGCCGTAGTGGCCGATGAAGTGGAGGCCATCATCCTAAGGCGGGGAGCGAGACCGGCTTTCCCCGTGAACATCGGCATCAACGATGTCGCGGCGCACTACACCCCCTCTACGGATGACATGACAGTGTTCGAGAAGGGGCAGGTGGTGAAGCTGGACGTAGGAGCGCACGTCGACGGATACATCGGCGATACGGCTGTCACGGTGGAGGTGGGAACGAAGAACTGGACACCTCTTATCGAAGCCTCATCGAACGCCCTCAGGGTGGCGGTGCAGATGGTGGCGAACGATGTCTCCGTGAGCACCGTCGGCGGAGGAGTGGAACGTACCATACGCGCCGCCGGGTTCAAGCCGGTGGTCAATCTGACCGGGCACGGAATGAAACGCTACAACCTGCATGCTGGACTGACCGTTCCCAACGTGGACGACAAATCACCCCAACGCATCAAGGACGAAATGGTCCTGGCCATCGAGCCATTCGCCACCAACGGTGCTGGACAGATATTCAGCGACCGCCCAGGGAACATCTATCGGGTCCTAAGGGACAAACCCATGCGGGATTCCAAGGCCAATGAGCTCTTCCAGCGCATCAAGGTGGAGTTCGGGACCCTGCCCTTCTGCGAAAGATGGTGCACGGCCATTGACCCTCAGGCCCCAGCACATCTGAAGACCCTGGTCCGGCATGGGCACATCTCCAGCTACGCCATTCTGCGCGAGGTGCGCGAGGGCGTGGTGAGCCAGACCGAGCACACCGTCATAGTATTGCCCACCGGCGTGGAAGTCACCACCTGACGGGGCCAGGCGATTGAGCCTGAGCCTGGGAAATAGCTAGCTTCTCGGACAAGTTTAATAAGGTGCTCTCGGTTACGAGTTCAGTTCCTCTGCGAGGGTAGCCAAGCCAGGTCAAAGGCGACAGACTCAAGATCTGTTCCTGAAGAGGTTCGCCGGTTCAAATCCGGCCTCTCGCACCATTCCATTGTATATCGGCTGCAAAGTATTCCGGCCCTATCAAATTCAGTGAGAAATCAGTTGGCTCCAAGGACGCATCTTCTGGAATGCAGGTCCGGTAAACGTTTAATACGGGCGGCTCCGATAGATATCGGGAGGATTAACCTCTAGGAGGAAAGACCTTGGATATCTTGCTGTTGTTGATCGCCATCGTAGTATTGCTGGTAGCTTGGGTGATTGTTTCGATACCGCTTTGGCTAGCGGCGAAGGTGCTGACTCAGGGAAAAGCGACAATGGGAGCGGCCATGATCGGAATGCTATTGGGAGGCATAGTGTTCGTGGTCGTCTATGCAATCACCTACGTCGTCACGAACATCTTCACCAGTTCGACCACCGCCGTGTTGGTGGCGTCCATCGTTAGCTTCATCGCATTCCTAGGGCTCTTCAAGGGGTTGTTCAGGGTCGGCTGGCTTGCGGCACTGGCGATCGCGATCTTGGCGGTCGTTTTCGCTGTGGTCATACTGTTCATTGTCGCAGTGATACTGGTCGCCGTGGGCATCTCCGTGCTAGCATTGTAGCAACCACAAAACGCCAAATCACGAGCTGGACGGATCGCCTCGTCGTCTTCGAACAGACCGTCCTGACTCGTCGCCTTCCCTTCTTCATACGCACCATGTTGAAGGTGCAAGGGCAGCTGGCCTTCTTAAAAGACTATTCCAATGGCCTAATCGCCACGGTCGGCAGAAACTGAATTGCCCCAGCATGAATGAGATGTCGGCGCTAGGAATCGAGAAAACGAAGGGATAAGACAAGTGGTTTAAAGAAAAAGTTGGAGAGATCGGTTCTTAGAACCTGTCTCTCTTCGGCTTGTGCTTCTGGTAGCAATCCTTGCAGTAGACCGGTCTTCCTTCGGTCGGCTTGAATGGCACCTGAGTTGCTGCCCCGCAGTCGGAGCAAGTCACATCGCACATCTCTCGCGGTCTGTCGTCGCGCCTACCGTAACCACCACTTCTGGGTTTTCCGTACATTATATTCTACCTATGGTATTATATTCCCCAGTCCGCCTCAAGACGGCTTAGGGAATGATTTGTGATGTCTTCTGCCTGTATATAAATGTCGGTATGAAAAGCAGCTCCATTCGCTTCCTACCCTCATTGATTCGCAGAGCCTTCGTTTGCCCCGGGCGATGCTTGCAGGAGAAGTTATTTACTGATACCATCGCCTGCGGAGAGAAGGACTGAGGCCGGAAGATGACCCGGACCATTGAGACGGACGTCCTCGTGATAGGGGGCGGTGGAGCAGGGCTCCGCGCGGCGATCGAAGCAGCCAGGCAGAATGCTCGCGTTCTGATCGTTGCCCGTTC
>JAPKYJ010000010.1 GCA_026394375.1 Methanomassiliicoccales archaeon | reverse complement strand
CGAAACCCAATCGTAGTTCGGATTGAGGGTTGTAACTCACCCTCATGAAGCTGGATTCCGTAGTAATCGCTTGTCAACATCAAGCGGTGAATATGCCCCTGCTCCTTGCACACACCGCCCGTCAAGCCACCCGAGTAGGGTTTCAGTAAGGTGATCTCTTTTTGGGGTTTTCGAACTGAGATTCTGCAAGGAGGGCTAAGTCGTAACAAGGTATCTGTAGGGGAACCTGCAGATGGATCACCTCCTACGTGCAAGGGGAGGCTTAAGTGCCTCCCCAACCAATTCCCTGGCAGGACATCAAGCACCAAATTGATCATCGAGCGTCATCCGCGCTTTCTTTCTGTTCATTGACTAGCTTTGGCTCTCCAAATGGCCAGAGATTCCTACAGGTGCATTGTGGTGGCAAGTCGTCAGCAACCCACGAATGAATCCGTGGGCTTGTAACTAGGCTCCGCCTCAACTGCCTTGCGGCCTTCGACTTCAACGCCCGCTACATTCGGTCGGCTGACTGGCGACCTGCCACCGACCCGTCTAGAGAAGGTGGCGATGTTCCTGCTGGCGTTCAAGTCGGCGTCGATGCTGAACCCGCACTCGACGCACTTGAACTGCCGTTTCTTCCTGTTACTTCGAGACACTCGACCGCACTTCGAGCAGCTCTGGGAGGTATGGTATGGATTGATCACCATAACCTTCTTTCCCAATGCCTCCGCTTTGTACTCCACGAACCTAAGCAACTGGGCGAACGACCAGTTGCCGAGCTTGCGGTTGAACTTCTTGTTCTTCTTGATGTCGCGAATAGCGGTCAGATCCTCGAACACCAAAACGTCATACGGCTTGCTCACCATCTCCTTGGCTACACAATGGTTCAAGTCCCTGACGAACCGTCTCTCTCGTCCGCTTGTCTTTTTCAGCTTGCGTTTAGCGGAGCGAGTGCCTTTGGACTGTAGTTCAGCCTTGAGATGCTGGTACTTGCCTTTGACGTTCTTCCAGTGCTTCGAGTTGAAAAAGGTGTTATCCGAACAGACCGCGACGTTGTTGATGCCTAGGTCGATGCCTAACCTCCTGTCGCCGCCGTTGAACGGCGGGGCCTCGCCTTCGACATGGACGTTCAGGAAGCAAGCGTTCCTTCCAACGATTAGTTGAGCGCTCTGCACCTTCCAGATCTGATATTGCCGATAGTATTCTGGCAGAACGAAGTCGTATCTCATCCTGCCGAACACAGTGCTGATGGAACAGTATCCAGATTCTAAGAAGATGCTCAGTGTCCGCTTGTCGTAGCGTATCGCGCTGAACGGCTTCTTGAAGATGCGATGTTTGAACCTATCCCGACGCATCATCTCACTGGCCTGATCCCTGGCCGTTTGGACCAGAGCCGATGGCAGTGTGGGGAAGTCTGTTCTGACACCACGATATGTTGCGCGATGGAGCCTGGTCTTGTTGTATTCATGGTTCTGTTGGCCCCAAACAAGGACACGCTGGCACGCCTGGTTGAACACGCTGACCGTTTGCACCAGGTCGGCGGTGCGCTCCAAACGTATTTTGATGGTGCGGAACATCTCATTTCCATCATGACCGTTCCGTTATTGAAATAATTTACTGCAATTAATCCCACGGTTCAAACCGTGGGTTTTCTTGCTCCGCGACCTATAAATAGGCTCAAGGGAATCCCCCATTCCCGTGAACCCGATGAAGTACATTTTTGTCACGGGGGGCGTCATTTCTGGATTGGGCAAAGGGATCACGTCCTCGTCCGTCGGCCGTCTTCTCAAGTCTCGAGGTCTGAAGGTCACCGCCCTCAAGATCGATCCTTACCTGAACATTGACGCGGGCACGATGAACCCTTTCGAGCACGGCGAGGTGTTCGTACTAGACGACGGAGGCGAGGTGGACCTGGACCTTGGCAACTACGAGCGCTTCCTGGACATCAATCTCACTAGCGATCACAACATCACCACCGGGAAAGTGTATCGTTCGGTCATCGAGAAGGAGCGCACGGGCGAGTACCTGGGGAAGACCGTGCAGATCGTGCCCCATATAACCAACGAGATCAAATGCATGATACGCACCGTGGCGGAGGCCACTGGGGCGGATGTCTGCATCGTCGAGCTGGGAGGAACGGTCGGCGACATCGAGGCCATGCCGTTCCTGGAAGCGGTCCGTCAAATGAACACGGAACTGGGGCGAGGCGAGCATTGCATGTTCGTGCACACCACCCTGGTGCCGATCCTGGGAACGGTTGGAGAGCAAAAGACCAAACCGACCCAACATTCGGTGAAGGAGCTTAGAGCGATAGGCATCCAACCGGATGTGATCGTGGCCCGGGCGACCGAGGCGCTGGAATATGGCATCAAGCGCAAGATCTCATTGTTCTGCGACGTCCCGCTGGAGGCAGTGATATCTGCGCCGGACGCGCGTTCGATATATGAAGTGCCTCTCATCCTCGAGGAGCAGGGCTTGACGGACTACATCATCAAGCGCCTCAAGCTGGAGGGAGGAGAGCAGGACCTCACCTGGTGGAAGGACTTCACCGGCCGCATCATCAACCCGACCCGCACCGTGAAGATAGCTTGCGTCGGAAAATACACACACCTTGGCGATTCGTACATCTCGCATCACGAGGCGTTCCACCATGCCGGCGCGGAGCTGGACGCCAAGGTGGAGATGGTGTTCGTTGATTCGGAGATAGTCCAGGAGAAGGGCATCACCCCGGAGCTGGCGAAGGCGGATGGCATTCTCATTCCCGGAGGTTTCGGAAGTAGGGGCATCGAGGGCAAGATAATGACGGCGAGATTCGCCCGGGAAAGCAAGATCCCCTACCTAGGAGTGTGTTTGGGATTCCAGATTGCCACCATCGAGATCGCCCGCACCCTGCTGGGCATGGAGGGAGCGAACACCGCGGAGATTGATCCCGAAACGCCTTATCCGGTCATCGACCTGTTGCCGGAGCAAAGGGATGTGAAGCGAAAAGGAGCCACGATGAGATTGGGGGCGCAGCCGGTGGTGGTGGCCGAGGAAGGAAAGGCGTTCGAGCTCTACGGCAAGACCTTGATCATGGAGCGCCACCGTCATCGATACGAAGTTAATCCGAAGTACATAGAGAAGCTGGAATCGAGCGGATGGAAGTTCACCGGGCGCTCCCCGGACGGGGTGAAGATGGAGATCGCGGAAATGGCAGATCATCCCTACTTTGTGGCCTCGCAGTTCCACCCGGAGTTCAAGTCCCGGCCAGGCAAGCCTTCGCCATTGCACTTCGGCCTGGTGCAGGCGGCCGTTAGACGCAGGTACGGGAGCTGAGCCAGACTCATCGCCTCGCTCGATATGTTTATATGCAAAGGGGTTTTAGAGGGGCTCGATGAACATGTCCAATGACGATTACCAATTCCTGCTCGACCGGGCCAAGGAGAAGCTGCCCGAGACCATCGAGAAGCACGAGCGCTTCACTGTCCCCGAGCCAGACGTCTTCCAGGAGGGCAAGACCACGGTGGTGCGCAACTTCGGCGACATCGTGGATGCATTGCGCCGGGAGCCAGAGCACCTCGTACAGTATCTGTTGCGAGAGCTGGGCACCCCTGGCCACGTTGAGGGCCGGAGGCTCATCCTGAAGGCGAAGCTGACCCCGATCCAGATAGCCGACCGCATCGTTTCCTATACTGACACCTTCGTTCTCTGCTCGGAATGCGACCGCCCGGACACCCATATCAACAAGGAAGGCCGCGTCCTCATTCTGGAGTGCGAAGCTTGTGGCGCTCACCGCCCCGTCCACGTGAGGAAGCAGCCCAAGGCCCCCGAGCCGGAGGCGATCGTGGAGGGCAACGTCTATGACTTCATGATCGAGGATGTGGGGAAGAAGGGAGATGGCATCGCACGCAAGGAGAACATCATCATCTACATTCCTGGAACGGCCAAGGGGTCGAGGGCGCGGGTCAAGATCACCAAGAGATCGGGCACAGTGGCCTTTGGCCAGGTGACCACCGAGCAGCCGACCCCGCGATAGGGGAGCCGCCAGGAGAGACGGGCAACTTGATTCAGTGAGTCAGGGCATCGGCATTTTGTGCCCTGGACCTCTCTCATCCCGGGCACCTAAGCGAAGTAGGTCGTGCTCGAGCGATCGAACCCTTCCACCAGCTCGATCTGCGTGCCCTCGGGCAGGGGCATGCGCACCGGGTAGGTGATGTACGGTAGATACTTCCCGATATCCTCAGCTATCCTGGTGGCCAGGTGGTCCACTCCGAACAAGGAACGGGTGATGTCGAGCGTCCTCCTTCTGGTCCCATCCTCATCCACTAGCCCAACGGTGTGCAGGTATTCGTGCAGCAGCACATGGAAGACGTAGGGCTTGTAGAGTTCCGGGTTCGTATCCTGAACCCTGCGCAGTGGGACCTTGTTGAGGACGATGATGTTCGTGCCCAGAGGATGCAGCCCGCCGATAAACGAATCCGCGGAACCTCCCAGCTCCGCCAGGCCTAGCATCAACCCTGTCCTCGTGACCCCCTCCCTCACCTGCACCGCCTCTTTGACCACCTCGAATATGTCTGGTATGGTCTTGGCGTTCTCCAGTTTGAGCGAGAACCGCTTGGGAAAGAACTCGTCGATGCTCCGAGGTCTCATGGCGCGCACATCGAGCCCCTCCTCAATAAAAGCATTCCCTTCCTGGGAGCGGAGGTCCGAAGGAATCTGAGTGTAACGGGATAGCGTTATCTAGCGCATCGTTCATCAGAGGGAGGATGCGCGTCCGGACGCCCCTGGCAGCGATGTTCCTCATCTTCCTTTCCGTGCATTTGGTCTCGCTCCTGCTCGTGCCTTTCTACCCTTCGGACTACCGGGCCTTCGAGAACGCCAATGACCCGGTGAACCCCGTCATCTACATCGTCATGTTGCTGGCCATGACAGGGCTGATCCTTGTTTTGATCAGGGTCGGCCTGGGGAAGGTCATCAAGGCCATCTTCGTGGTGGCGGTGGCCATCTCGACGGCGGTGGTGGCCCTACCCGTGGTCTATCAGGTCGCCCCGGACCTGGACCTGGCGTTCCTGCTTTCCATCATCATAGCCGTCGGGCTGGTGGCGGCGTTGCTCCTCAAACCCGAATGGTATGTGGTCAACAGCGTGGGATTCGTGGTCGGTTGCGGCGCGGCCATCATCCTCGGCCTCTCCTTAGGCATCCTTCCGGTGCTCATCCTGCTCGTCATCCTAGCCATCTACGACGCCATTTCGGTCTACAAGACCAAGCACATGATCGCCCTGGCCGAGGGTGTGCTGCCTTTGCGCCTGCCGGTCATCTTCGTGGTCCCGAAGACGAAGGGATTCAAGATGTCCGACCTGGACGACAAGTCCATCACCGCAGAGAACGAGGACCGGGAGGCGATGTTCATGGGGGTGGGGGATGCGGTGATACCCGCGATATTGACAGTGAGCTGCTTCGTGTTCCTGCCCTCAAGCGCGTCGGGATTGGGAAACGCCAATCTGCTCGTGGCGCTAGGTGCAGTCGTCGGCTCTTCGGTAGGGTTCTTCCTCCTCATGCGCTATGTCCTGAAGGGCAATCCTCAGGCGGGCCTTCCTCTGCTGAACGGAGGAGCCATACTAGGATTCCTGACGGCATATCTGCTTGTCTTCCGAGACCTGAGTTTCGGCTTGTTCTAGGCCTGCTGAGAAAGTAATATTGAGCTGGTCATCAGTTATCGTTCCAGGACAACAAGATGCGCTTCATCGTCATATCCGATGTGCATGGCAGGGACCGGGTCATTTGCTGGACGAACCGTCTGGTCTCCGAGCTCGAGGCCGATGGCGTCATCGTCCTGGGGGACATCACGCACTTCGGCCCGCCAGGGTGGGCGGGGGAGTTCCTGGGCCAGCTCAAAGGATCGGTGTACGCGATCCCAGGCAACTGCGATCCGCCCGGGGTGCTGGAGCAGATCGAGAAGCACGCTGTCTCCCTCCACCGGAAGAAGATCAGACTAGAAGGTCATGTCCTCGTCGGCTTCGGCGGCTCCAACCCCACGGTTTTCGAAACTCCATTCGAGATGAGCGAGGAGGAGATAGCCAAGCAGTTGGTTCCGCTGGCGGAGAAGGGCATGGTACTCATCAGCCATTGCCCACCATATGGATACTTGGACATGGTCACAGGTAATAGGCACGTTGGTTCTCTAGCCATTCGAAAGGTAGTGGAGACCTTCGTCCCCGAGGCGGTCGTCTCAGGTCACATTCATGAGGCCAGGGGGTTGATGCGAGAGCACGGGACGGTCTTCATGAACCCTGGCGCCGCCAAGGATTCTTGGGCCGGGGTCCTTGAATTGGGTGATGCCGTTGATGCAAGGCTATTGGATAGGATACCTGACCAGTGAAAGGTATTTATAGAGCCCTCCATTTTAGCTTCCAAGGAATACCATGGCACTATGGCAGGGCAAATCACGGCGCAAACCTTCCGGCGGAAGGCTGCGCCTTGCAAGGAAGAAGCGGCGCTTCGAGATAGGCCGGGACGCAGAGTTCACCCACGTAGGGGAAACGCGTCTGCAGAAGTTCCGCGTCCGGGGAGGCAACCACAAGGCCAGGCTGCTGAAGGCCGCCTACGCCAACGTGGTGGACCCCAGCACGAAGAAGATGCAGAAGGTTAAGATCATCACGGTGAAGGAGAACGCCGCCAACCCCAACTACGTGCAGCGCAACATCATCAACCGCGGCGCCATCATCCAGACCGAGATCGGAATGGCCAAGGTGACCTCCCGACCGGGACAGGACGGGGCGATCAACGCGGTCCTGGTGAAATAAACCTCTTCTAGGTTCTCAAGTGAAGTCCATGGACGAGAAAAGGTCCTGGGTCCTGTGGCCTGAATACTTCGATGCAGGCCGGACCAGGGCCACCGGGCGCAAGGTGAAGAAGAGCCTGGCGGTGCCGAACCCTACTCTGGAGATGATGGAGAAGGCGCTGGCGAAGCTCGGCCTGGATTACGTCCTGGAAACGGAGAAATCCTATCCTGGGGCATGGTATGACAAGAAGGGTAGGGTGCTCGTCGCCAGGACGATCACTAAATCCCAATTGTTGGTCAGGGTGGGCGAGGCCCTGGTGCGCGCTCAGCGGTCCTGAGGCGTCCCGACTTCCTCGACCAGTTTCTTGCCCGCGGATACGGAATCGACGGAATGGATTACCGCTCCCGTCTCGGAGATGGCTTGCTCAACAACCTCGAAGTCCACGGCCGCACCCTCGATGGTGATCTTGATGCTCTCCGTCTCCTGGTCGACCTCTTCCAGGGTGCAGTTGACCCCGGAAACGCCTTCCAGGGTGCTCAGCTTGCGAGCTAGATCCACGATCGATGGATGATGGGGCTTCAATACGTCCAGCACCAGTCTGCGGATGTCCGTCACTTCTTCTCCCGGTCCAGGCTTCAAATCGGCTCGCCATTAGTGAACTACCACCCGCTTGCGCAAGTGGCTTCTTGCATCATCCACCAAACGCCTCAGAGAGGTCTTACATGATGTCAGACAAGCGTAAACTCGGGCTATTCAGTCCCTATTACTCACAGGCATGGAATGTGAAGATATATTGTTTCCTGCTCGCTCTCATCCCCCACCTCGTGGAGGGGGACTTCCCGCTCGCTGAGGCTAGATCTATCGTGGGAGGCGGAAGGAAAACATTATTGGCCTTCGAGCCAAATCGGCATTCATGCTGCCTATCAAGGAGTTCTCCGTCCTGGACATCAACGCCGAGCATCTGGGCGTGCCTACCAGCTTCCTCATGGACAATGCGGGAAGAGCGGTCGCCGACCTGGTGACGGAGCGCTTCGGAGACAACAAGCGCATCCTGGTGGTCTGCGGCGCCGGCAACAACGGCGGTGACGGCTTCGTGGCAGCGAAGCATCTCAAGGAACGCAACCGGGTGCAGGTGGTCATGGCCAAGAGGGCGGACGATATCTCCACGCTGATCGCCCGCGACGCCTACGAAGAAGTCAAGGACCTGGTCGTGGCCCGCCATGACGTCGATTTCGATGAGCAGGATGTGATCGTGGATGCTCTGTTGGGCACTGGGGCGACTGGGTCGGTCCGAGAGCCCTACGCCAAGCTCATCTCGAAGATCAACCGCTCCCCGGCCAAGATCGTCTCGGTGGACGTGCCATCCGGGCTGGGAGCGCGGCCTAGGATCAAGCCACACATCACGGTCACCTTCCACGACCTCAAGGAGGGTATGAACGAGAGGAACTCCGGAGACATCGTTGTCGCGGATATCGGCATACCCGAGGAGGCCCAGAGGTTCGTCGGGCCAGGGGAGTTCGCATACTATCCAATTCCTTCCCCGGATTCGCATAAGGGCATGAACGGTAGAGTGCTCATCATCGGCGGCGGCCCTTACTCTGGCGCTCCGGCCCTGGCCGGTTTCGGAGCGTTCGGTATCAAGGTGGACCTGGTGCACATCGCCACTCCTGAACGGACGTATCTGCCCATCGCCTCCTATTCGCCCAACTTCATCGTTCATTCCTTGCCTGGAGAGAGACTGACATCCAAGCACGTTCCGCTGCTCAAGCGGCTGACAGAGAAGGTGGATGCGGTGCTCATCGGGCCGGGCCTTGGTGACGCTACCGAGACCAAGGAAGCCATCCGCCAGTACATCCGATCTTGTAAGAAGCCGATGGTCATAGATGCGGATGGGATCGCCGCCGTGGCCGAGGACCTGGACGTCCTGCAGAACAAGACCGGGGTGGTGACGCCCCATGCCCGGGAGTTCGAACTTTTGACCAGAAAGAAGCTTCCTTCCGTTTATGAGGAGAGGGCGAAACCGGCCCGGGAGCTCTCCCGCCGCATCGGTCTGACGGTACTGATCAAGGGACGCCTGGACGTCATCGCCGATGATCAGCGCTGGAAACTGAACCGGACCGGCAATGCGGGCATGAGCGTGGGCGGCACGGGCGATGTGCTCGCCGGAGAGGTGGCGGGACTGCTTTCGCGAGGTGTCGCTCCGTTCGACGCCGCGCGCATCGCTGCCTTCACCAACGGCTACGCCGGAGATCTGGCGTACGAAGAGAAGGGCTTCAGTCTCCTGGCGACCGATGTCGCCGCCAAGGTGCCATTGGTGATCAAACCGTTCATTGATAGGTTTTTATAGATAATTCATTAATTTATTAAATCGTGAAGATTGCCGTCATCTCCGACATTCATTCCAATCTCCATGCTTTGAAGGAGGTATTGAAGGATGTGGACGCTCGTGGCATACAGGAGATTGTCTGCGCGGGAGACCTGGTGGGCTACGGGGCATTCCCGAACGAGGTTGTGGAAGAACTGCGGACGCGCAATACCACCTGCATATACGGCAACCACGACCTGGCGGTGGTCCGCATCAACCCGGTGGGCATGAACCCCAACGCCGCTGCGGCGGTCAATTGGACGTCCAAGAACATCTCTGCTCAAGCGGCTGACTATCTCAAGGGCCTCAAGTCGCATGCCCATCTGAGGATCGGCGAGAAAGAGGTCGGTCTGTATCATGGCTCTCCAAGGGATGATGATGAGTATCTCTACGAGGGAGATGCAGTACCAGAGCTCTTGGAAATGGCCCAATGTCAGGTGCTCATCACCGGGCACACGCACGTTCCTTACATCAAGGTCACGAGCAGAGGCATGCTTGTGAACCCGGGATCTGTGGGGCAGCCGCGCGATTTCGATCCCCGAGCCAGCTACTTCATCTTCGATGAGAAGGAGATGAGCTTCATCTCCCGTAGGTTGGCATACGACGTTAAAAGCGCCTCCCAAGCTATCATCGAGGCCGGGCTTCCATCGTTTCTAGGCACGCGCCTTGCTGAAGGCATCTAAGGCTCATACGCAACCTTTTTGCCCATCGGCACGCTCATGCTGATTCGCTTTGAGGCCGCCCATGCACATCACCCCCGTGCTCGACCACCCCGCCCTGCGCATTCTCGGCCAAGAGAGCATCCTATGCGCTGGGGACCTGCACATCGGCCTGGAGGACGAGCTCAGCTCGAAGGGAGTGCATATCCCAAGCCAGACTATGCGCATACGCGACGAGCTCCTGGCCATCGCCGAGGGGAGCTCCAGATTGATACTACTAGGTGACATCAAGCACCAGGTCCCGGGCACGAGCGAACAGGAGCACTCCGAGCTCCCCATCTTCTTTGATGCCCTCCTGCGAGGGTTCGAAGAGATCGACGTGGTCAAAGGCAATCACGACGTCGGCATCGAGGAAATCGCCTTCACCGGGGTGCACGTGCACGCGCCCATGGGCTTCGTCATCGAGGACGTGGGATTCGTGCATGGCCACGTCTGGCCATCGAACCAGGTCATGGCCGCCAAGACCCTGGTGATGGCGCACAATCATCCAGCCATCCTCTTTAAGGATGGCGTCGGGAACGTCATGACCGAACGCTGCTGGGTGCGCTGCCGATTCAACGAGAAAGCCTCCAGCCGCTACACCGAGCTGCCGGAAGAGGTCATCATCATGCCCTCTCTGAACCCCACGCTGAAGGGCTCGCCGATAAACATCCAGGGAGAGAAGCTGCTCGGTCCCTTGCTCTCGGAGAGGATGATTGACATCGAGGAGGCGCAGGTGTATCTTTTGGATGGCATCCACCTAGGCAAGGTGAAGAACCTCCTGGTCGAACGCCCTCGCAAGTACGACCGCAGTAAGCTACGCTCGCTGAGGAAAAATGGAAAATAAGGAAGAGGGAAGTGGTTTTCAGTAGTTCTTGATCTGCCTGAAGATCGTGCCGTCCGCCCTGCGGATGTTGACCAATAGCGGCGACTGCCCTGGCAGCGTGTGCGTGGCGCAGGAGTTGCAGGGGTCGTAGGCGCGATAGGCCATCTCGATGGTGTTCAAGAGACCTGGCGACACTTGCCAGTTCTTGATCAAGGCCTTGGCGGCGGTCGAAACGCTCAGGTTAATCGGGGCGTTGTTGTTGGTCGTCCCTACGACCAGGTTCACGTCCGTTATGATGCCATTCGCGTCCGCGATGTAGTGGTGCACCAAGGTCCCCCGCGGAGCCTCCAGGATGCCCACCCCCTCGCCGGGGGTCTGCAGCTTGGAGCGGATGTTCTTGTCCGTGATCTCCGGATCCTGGGCCAGCTCGAGCAGCTTCTCCGAGGCGTAGACGAGCTCGATGACCCGGGCCCAGTGCATGGCCTGGGTGTGCTGGATCGGTCCCTTGACGCCCATGTCCCGGAAGGCTCCGAACATCTGCTCGTAGTACTGCTGCGCCAACGGGGTGGTGAACCCCTTGGACACGTTCAGCCTGCTGAGCGGCGTGGCCCGGTAGATGCCCGAGTCCTGCCCGGCACGGAAACCCTTCCAGCCGACTGGCTTGAAGTAGCAGAACTTCTCATAGCTCCACGGCTCGGTGTGCTCGGCGATGTACTTCAGGTAGTCCTTGCCTTTGTAGCGGGCGACCTCCTTTCCCTGGGTGTCGATCATGACCTGGGTGCCGTCATAGAAGTTGATCTTGTTGTCCTTGTCAACGGTGCCCAGGTGGTAGGTTTCGTTATAGAAGATGTCCTTGCTGGTGATGAGGCCCATGTAATCCTTGTTCTTCAGAACCACATCCTCGAAAATCTTCATGGTGAACTTCGAGAACTCCACGCAGGACTTGGCCCACTCCTCCACCGTCTTCCGCTCGTCCTCGCTCAGGGGCTTGGACATTCCTCCCGGGATACCGCAAACGGGATGGGTAGCTTTGCCACCCAGCATCTCCTGGATCTTTTGCGCGTAGGAGCGGTGCTTGATCACCTGGCCGCCGACCTCCACGCCCACTGCTCCGACCACCCCGAGGATGTTCCTCGTGGCCGCGGGAGCGGACGGACCGAGCACGAAGTCGGGAGCCGCCAAGGCGTAGAAGTGCGCGATGTGACTGTGGATGAAGTGCGCGGAGTAGAACAGCTCACGGAGCTTCTTCGCCGTCTCCGGCGGGTCCGCTCCATAGACTCCATCCAAGGCTTTCGTCGAGCATATATGATGCGCGCCCGGGCACACCCCGCACAAGCGGGAGGTGAGCTTGTTCATGTCCTCGGCCAATCGTCCGATGCAGAAGCGTTCGAATCCACGAAGTTCTGGCACCTGCCAATAGGCGTTCGCCACATTTCCGTTGTCATCCAGGAAGATCTCGATCTTCCCGTGCCCTTCCAGGCGGGTGATGGGGTCGATGCTGATTCGCTTCGACTCCGATTTGCTCGTTTTATCGAAAATCACCGGGCTCATGTCTTAGCCTCCTGCTTCTTGGCCTTCTTCTCCTTGACCGCCCTCTTGATGATGGACTTGGGCAGGCTGTAAGCATAGAAGGTACCCAGCGGGTCCTTGACCTGCTGCATCATCTTGATGATGTCTTCCTCGTTCAAGCGCGTCTCCGTGTTGTCCACCTTGAACACCGACGCCAAGGCGCTGAGCATGGAACCACCTTGGTCCATGACCTCTGCCGTTGGACCCATGCAGCCGCGGCAGGGCTGGTTGGCGTTCAGGCATTTCGCGCCGCAACCGGCTCTGGTCGCCGGTCCCATGCAGATGACGCCCTGCTCGATCATGCACTTGTCCGGGTCGATATCGATATCCATGGCCTGGTGCAACTCGCCCACGACCTTCAGCGCCTTCTTGCGCTTGCACTCATCGCAGAGCGTCTTATTGGAGGCGATGACCGTTCCCTTGGGCGGAAGGGGCGCACCCTCCTTGACGTGCTTCTCCACCACGCCTAGGAAATCGTTGATGAGGTTGGTGGTGGGCGGGCAGCCCGGCATGTAGTAATCGACGTCGATCACCTGATCCAGGGTCATGACCGTGTCGTATAGAACGGGCAACTCCAGCTCGCCGTCCTTGGTGTGCGTGATGTGCTGCGGGTACACCTTGTCAGGCTTGCCCAGCTGGTCCGATGAGAACGTCTTGCCGTAGACGTACTCCAGGATGTCCTTGCCGTTGGTGACGTTCGCCAGCCCCGGAATGCCTCCGAAGCAGGCGCAGGACCCGAAGGATACCATGAGGGCGGACTTCTTCCGTAGCAGCTTGGCCACATATTCGTTCTCGCTGTTCCTGATCGCCCCGTTGTACAGGGTGGCGGTGATGTACCCATCGGACATCGCCTCTACGTCTTTGAGCTTGGTATCGAACGCGATGGGCCAGAAGACGATGTCCGCTATCTCCGCCACACCGAGGATCTTCTCGTCGATGTCCAGCAGCGCGACGTCGCAGCCGCCGCAGCCGGCACCCCAGTATTGCGCTATTTTGATCTTTGCCATTTTCTCGCCTCCTTCACTCCTCAGTGAGCGGGTTCGGGCCCAGCTCCTTGATCTTGTCCGTGAAATCCTTGATAGTCTTCTGGAACTTCGGTCCCTCAGATGCTGAGACCCACTCCAGCCTCAGCCGGTCAGGGTCGAAGCCGTATTGCTCCAGCAGCATGCGGAGGAGCGCGATCCTCCTCCTTGTCAGGTAGTTCCCGCCGATGTAGTGGCAGTCGGCCGGGTGGCATCCGAGCACCAGGACGCCGTCGGCACCCTTGGCGAAGGCACGGAGCACGAACTCCGGGTCCACCCTGGCCGAGCACATGGTGCGGATGACCAGGAAATTGGTGGGCATCTGCAGCCTGCTGACGCCGGCTAGATCGGCCCCGGCGTACGAGCACCAGTTGCAGCAGAAGGTGACGATTCTAGGCTGCCACTCCTTCTCGGTCGCTGACGTTTCCTGGGCGACCTGCGCAGTGGTCTGCATTTACTTCCCTCCTTCAAGGGCGGCGTCGATCATCGCGTACATCTGCTCGTTCTTGAAGCCCTTCTGCTCCATCGCCCCCGAAGGACAAGCGGCCACGCAAGCACCGCAGCCCTTGCAGAGGCCCTCATTTATGAGCGCCTTGATCTTCTCCGGATTCTTCTCGTCCTTCACCAAGGTGATGGCCTTGTACTCGCAGATCGGCTCGCATATGCCGCAGCCGTTGCAGACCGTCTCGTTCACCGCCGCGATTATCCCCTCGGTCTCGAGGTAGTCCTTCGATATGATGGTCATCGCGCGGGTGGCAGCGCCTGAAGCCTGTGCGATCACCTCGTCGACGAACTTCGGCCAGTGTGCGGCTCCGGCAAGGAAGACACCTTCGGTCGCGAAGTCCACGGGGCGAAGCTTCATGTGCGCCTCCAGGAAGAAGCCGTCCTTGCTGAGCGGCACCTTGAGCATCTTCGCCAGCTCCTCGTTGTCCTCGTTCGGCCTTATGCCCACGCTAAGAACGAGAAGATCTGGCTTTACCATGACCTCCTCGCCCAGCACCGTATCTTGGGCTATGACCTCCAGTTGACCCGCCTTGCCTTCGATGCGGGGCATGGTGCCCTCGGGGAACCTGACGAAATTGACGCCTAGATCGCCGGCCTCCTTGTACAGCTCCTCTCTGAATCCGTAGGTGCGGATGTCCTTGTGCATGATGTAGACTTCTGTCGAGGGGCTCTGGTGCTTGATCTCGATGGCGTTCTTTATCGCGGTCGCGCAGCAGATCCTGCTACAGTATGGGACCTGCTCGTTCCTCGAGCCGACGCACTGGATCATAACGACCTTCTTGGCCTTCAGGGATCCATCATCCAGCTTCTGCTCCAGCTCCAGCTGAGTGATCACCCTCTTGTCCTGGCCGTATGAGTACTCGCCCGGCTTGTACTCGTTTGCTCCCGTCGCCACGATGATGGCGCCCGTATCGATCTCCTCGTGGTTCGTCTTGACCTTGAAGTTCCCGACGAACCCAGTGACGTCCTCGATCTTGGTGTTGAGGTGCACCGTGATGTTCTTGGAGTCCCTCACCTTCGCGATGATCTCGTTCAAATAGTCCCTTGGCTTCCGCGTGCCCTCTTTGTGATAGAGCCTTGGCAGGTTGCCTCCCAGTTGCCCGGTCTTCTCGATGATGTGGACCGGGAACCCCTGCGCCGCTACCTCGAGCGCCGCGGTGATCCCTGCCAATCCACCACCCACAACGACGGCGGAATGCAACACGCCCAGCTTGGACTTCTTCAGAGGTTCGAGCAGCCTCGCCTTGGCGACTGCCATCCTGACCAAGGCCTTCGCCTTCTCGGTCGCCTTCTCGGGCTCGTGCATATGGATCCACGAGCACTGGTCCCGGATGTTCGCCATCTCGAACAGGTATGGGTTCAAGCCCGCCTCACGAATCGTGTTCTGGAATAGCGGCTCGTGAGTACGCGGTGTACAAGAAGCAACGACCACACGGTTCAGGTTGTGCTCCTTGACTTTGTCCTTGATCTTCTCCTGCGTATCCGATGAGCAGGAGAATATGTTCTCGCCAGCATAGACGACGCCAGGAAGTGTCTTGGCGTATTCGACCACGGCCGGAACCTTGACGGTGCCACCGATGTTGATCCCGCAGTGGCAGACGAAGACCCCAATCCTGGGCTCTTGTCCGACGACGTCGATCTCCGGGAGATACTCCTTGACGGTGACCAGCGTGTTCCTTGCCTCCGCTATCAGTGCCGCGGCCTTCGCAACGGAACCGGAAGCCTCGGCGACGGTCGTAGGGATGTCCTTCGGCGCGGCGAATGAACCACTTACGAATATTCCCGGTCTGGATGTGCTGAGAGGCGAGAAGACGTCGGTCTCACAGAAACCGTACTTGTTCAGTTTGAAGCCCAGCCTCTTGCTCAGTTTGTCGGCATCCACGGACGGCCTCATGCCGACCGAGAGCACCACGAGGTCGAACTCCTCTGTCGTGGTTTCGCTGCCCACGCTGTATCTTAGGAAGAGATTCTTCGTCAGGGGGTCCTCCTCGACCGAGGCGACCCTGCTCCCGCGGTGCATCACCACTCCGTACTCCTTCTCCGCCCTCGCCCTGTAGTCCTCGAACTCCTTTCCAACGGCTCTGACATCCATGAAAAAGATATGCGGTTTCAATCCTTCCGTGTGCTCGCCAGCGATTATCGCTTCCTTGATCGCGTACATGCAACAAACGGAGGAGCAGTAGGGGTTGCCCACCTTCTGGTCCCTGGAACCTACGCACTGGATGAATGCGACCTTCCTTGGGATCTCGCCATCTGACGGTCTCATCACCGTCCCGAAGTAGGGACCGGTGGCGCTGAGCATCCTCTCGAACTCGATGCTGGTAACGACGTTCTTGAACTCGCCGTAGCCATACTCCTTCTTGAGCTTCGCATCGAACTCTTCGAACCCGGGGCAGAGGATCACGGCGCCCACGGGAATCTCCAAGGCCTCATCCTTCTTATCATACACCACTGCCTTAGCCTTGCACTCTTCCTTGCAGATGCCGCATCCAATGCAAACGTTCTTATCGATGCTGAATACGAGAGGGACGGCCTGCGGATATGCTACAAAGATCGCCTTCCGCTTTTTCATCCCCTCATTATACTCATCCCATGTCTCCACAGGGCACTTGATTGCGCATTCACCGCATCCCGTGCACTTGTCCTCATCCACCCTCAAGGTGTTCTTCTTCAGCGTGACCACGAAGTTGCCTGGTACGCCCTGGATCATTTCCACTTCAGTGTTAGTGATCAGCTCGATGTTCTCGTGCCTGCCCGCCGCGACCAGCTTCGGTGCCATGATGCACATCGAACAGTCGTTGGTAGGGAAGGTCTTGTCCAGCTGGGCCATGGTGCCGCCGATGCTGGCCCTCTTCTCCACCAAATAGACCTTGAAGCCAGAGTCGGCCAGGTCCAAGGCGGTCTGTACGCCGGATATGCCTCCTCCGACGACCAACACAGCTCCTACTTTCTCTGCCATTTAAGCACCTCCAACGAGAATCGCTTTGTATTTGGGGGTCGTGCCCTCGATGTGGTCGAGCGCCAGCATGTTCGTGGCCCTAAGGGCCACCACATGTTCCAGCGTCTTGTCTGTGGGCTCTCCCAACTCCTTTGCCAATTCCTTCACCGAGCGGGCCTTGTCGTTGGTCAATTCCAGGATAAGGCTCTTTCGGTACTCGTCCTCAATCGCCTTGTCTATCAAGGCGTCGTAATTCTGGGCGTCGATGACTTCATCATATACGTTCCCTTTGCCCGTGAGCTTGACCTCTTTACCGGTCAGCGTTTTCAGCCTGAAGTACTTGGACGCCTCGACGGCAGCTACCAGATTGGTGACAAGCTTCTTCTGCTTCAACACGGGGGATGGGCCCAGCTCTTTCACCTTTGCCACGAAACTCGAGATCACCTGGGAGTACTTTTCGCCCTCCGAAGCTGAAACCCATTCGAGTCTGAGGCGGTCAGTTTCGACTCCCGAGAGTTCGAGCAGCTTCTTGGCCAATTCTACCCTTCTCTTCGTATAGTAATTACCATTGATGTAGTGGCAGTCTCCGATATGACATCCGCTGACCATCACGCCATCCACGCCTTCCTTGAAGAGTTCAAGCACGATATGCGCACTCACTCTGGTGCTGCACATGACCCTCACCGCCCTGATGTTGGTGGGGTACTGGTATCTGCTGACGCCTGCCAGGTCAGCACCGGCATAGGAGCACCAGTTGCACAGGAATACGACGATCTTCGGTTCGAATTCGCTCATCCCTGCGCCTCCTGTAGGGCGGCCTTGGCCTCAGCCAGGAGCTGCTCGTCCGAATAATGGGTCATGAAGATGGCGTTCTCGGGGCAACTAGCACCGCAGTTGCCGCAGCCCTTGCAGGCCGCTATGGTCACCTCGGCGACGCCTTTCTCGTTCTTCTTGATGGCGCTGAACGGACATATCTCTATGCAGGTGCCACAGCCGCTACACACCTCGCTGTCCACGAATGCGCTCAAGCATTCAGGCTGCACATAGCCGCGGGCCAGAGGAATGGCCGCTCTCGAAGCAGCCGCTATTCCTTGGGATACCGATTCTGGTATGTCCGCGGGCCCTTTGCACGTTCCGCATACGAATATGCCTTCCGTGGCGAAGTCCACCGGCCGCAGCTTCACGTGCGCTTCGAGGAAGAAACCATCCTGACCCAGGGGTACCTTCAGCATCTTGGAGATGTCTGAGGCATCGGGCTGGGAAACGAGCGGGGTGGAGAGGACGATCATGTCCACTTCCATCTTCCTTTGCATCTGCAGGGTGTCATGCCAGTAGTCGATGACCAGCTTTCCATCCTCCATGCCAACCTTGGGAAGGTTCTTTGGGGTGTACCTGATTGGTCGGACCTTCTTCTCCCTGGCCTTGTTATACATCAGTTCGTGTTCGACTCCGTAGGACATGATGTCCCTATTGAAGATCACGATGTCCAGCTTCTGGCCTGCTGGGGCCCCCTCTTCCTCACTTACCTCGGCGCCTCTCCTTCCTCTCCGGCCACGTTTCCTCTCTCCAGTCTCCGTGGGAGCCGCCTTCTCGACAGCGCCTTCCGTCGCCTTGCCCGTCTCTTCCAGGCCCAACATGTTCTTCCAGTTGTCCGCCAGATTCGTGGCGTTCTTCAGGGCGACGTTGCAGCAGATCCTGGAGCAGTAGGACTTGTCCTGCCCCCTGGAACCTACGCATTGGATGAAAGCGATGCTGTTCAACTTTGGAAGCTTCTTCTCCTTGACGATTCGTTCGAACTCGGTAAGCGTGACGACGTTGTCATACTGCCCATAGCCATACAGGCCCTTTGGAACGTATTCCCTCGCGCCCGTAGCCAGTATGATCACCCCTACCTTGTCCTTCCTCTCTTGACCCTTGGTGTCGATGACGATGTCCCAATTGCCAACGAATCCTTCCGCCGATACGACCTCGGAGTTGAGGAGGACCTCAATGTTGGGATTGGCCCTGACCCGATCGGTTATTGACTTCAGCGCGATTCCGGCATCTTGCCTTTCCTGATAGATGCACCCCAAGTTCCGTATGAAGCCCCCTAGCTCGCTCTCCTTCTCTACCAAGCGCACCGGGAAGCCTTGATCAGCGATGGAGAGGGCAGAAGACATACCCGCTACGCCGCCTCCGATCACCACGGCAGCAGGAGTGACGTTTATTTTTACCTCCTCTTGTGGCTCCAGAAGCCTGGCCCTCGCCACGCCCATCCTGATCAGGTCCTTGGCTTTCTCTGTGGCTTTCTCCTTCTCCTTCATATGAACCCAGGAACACTGGTCCCTGATATTGACGAAGGTGAAAAGGTACTTGTTGAGACCTGCCTCTTGGCAAGTCGACTGGAACAGCGGCGCATGTGTCCGGGGAGTGCAGGCCGCCACCACCACTCTGTTCAGGTTCAGCTCCTTTATCGAATCCCTTATGGACGTGAGACCGTCATCGGCGCATGTGTAGAGGTTCCGAGTCGCGAAAACAACATCCGGGAGGGTCTTAACATAATCAACGACCGCCGGCACGTCCACGATTCCAGCTATGTTAGATCCACAGTGACATATGAACACTCCTATTCTTTTTTCATCGTTGCTCATGCGAACACCTTCCTTTGGATAAGGTCTTCCATCGCCTTGGCGGCGGCGGCCGAGCCCATTGCCACCGATTCCGGTATGTCCGCTGGACCCGCGCAATAGCCAGCCAGATACACACCTGGACGCGTGGAGCTTATAGGCTCGAATGTGTGGTCACGCACCTTAAAGAAATGGAATTCATCTAGCTCAGTGCCTAGCGTCTTGGCCAGCGCGACATTCTTCTCCGAAGGCACCAACGTGGTGGCAAGCACGACCATGTCGAACTCCCTTTGCTGAAATTTCCCTCCCACGTCGAAGGACACTATGGGATTCCCGGCCTCCGTCTGACCCTGGACCGTGGCGTCGGAATTGACGTACTCGACACCGTAGTCCTTCTTTGCCCGCTCTACGTATTCGTTGAAACCCTTGGCGCAGGCCCTCATGTCCTTGTAGAAAATGGTGGTCTTGATGCCCTCTATATGCTCCCTGGCCAGCATTGATTCCTTCGTGGAGTGCATGCAACAAACGGAGCAGCAATATGGGTGACCGGTCTTGAGGCTTCGGGACCCAACACATTGGATATAGGCAATGGAAGCTGGCTCGCCCCCATCGGACCTCCTCTGAATGTGCCCGTGGGTGGGGCCGGCCGCATTGATGATCCTCTCGTACTCCATGGCAGTGAACACATTCGGATACTTCCCGTATCCGTACTCTGTGGATGAGGTGGGATCCCAAACATCATATCCAGTGGCCACTACCACCGCACCTACGTTGAACTCTAACATGGCATCCTTCATCTCGTAGTCCACGGCATCGCGCTTGCAGATCTTCTTGCAGACACCACACTTCCCTTCCGTCAGAAACTTGCAGTTCTCTGGGTCGATCACAGCCACTCTAGGTACGGCCTGCATGAAGGGCATGTATATGGCTCGCCTGGTGGTCAGCTTCTGTTCCCAGGTGTTGGTCAGGCCTTTAGTTGGACATTTCTCCAGGCAATCGCCGCATCCGGTGCACTTGTTCTCATCGACAAATCTGGCCTTCTTCAGGACTTTGGCCTTAAAGTTGCCCCTTGACCCCTCAAGTTCCGTAACCTCTGACATGGTCCAAACGTTGATGTTCGGGTGTCCGAAGCAATCGGCCATCTTCGGTGCCAGGATGCAGATCGAGCAATCATTGGTAGGGAAGGTCTTGTCCAGCTGGGCCATCCGCCCTCCGATACTGGGCTCCTTCTCCACCAGGTGCACAATCACTCCCTTGTCCGCCAGGTCCAAGGAAGCTTGTATACCTGCTATTCCTCCTCCAATCACAAGCACAGAACTCATCGTTTCCGCCATCCTATTCGCCTCCCTTCATATTCTCCGCTTCACTATTGCTGAGATTCCCAACTACTTGACCTACATTCTCATGTCCCACGGACGTTTTCTCCGTAGCTCCTTTCAGTTGCTCCGCTATAAAATTACTGAAATCTCCAACAACTAATTCGACATTCTCGAGTTCCACAGGCTTCTTCTCCATCGATAGCAGGCAATTGTAGTGAATGAGGCACTTAGGGCAGAAGGTTAGCATCACACCTGCATTTACGCCCTTGGCCTCCAGTAGCCTGTCGAGCTGCATTTTTCTAGAGACCTCACTGCAATTAGCGAAGGCATTGACTCCGCAACACAAGGCCTTTTCTCTGATGCTTGGCATCTCGACAAGCTCCACGTTCATTGCCTTTAAAAGCTCCCGAGGCTCGTCATAGATGCCCATGTGCCTTCCCAACCTGCATGAATCGTGATATGTGACCTTCACATTGGACTCCTTGAAATCCAACTTACCCTGTTCAATCAGATCGAGCAGGTATTCAGAGATGTGCTTGACCTCGAAGCCCAAGTCGCCCAAGAAATCCTGATAATCTAAGCTGAAAGTTCGGAAGCCTTCAGCGCAGGAGAACACCACGGTCTTTGCTCCCGTCGCCCTTATCATCTCAACATTCTTCTTCATTAGGTCTTTGAAGACGGCCTCATTACCAGACCATATCAGGTCGTGACCGCAGCAAACCTCGTCATTGCTGACCACCGGCTCGATTCCTGCGGCATTGAGGATCTTGACCACGCTCGCCGGGACCTTCTTCAGCTCCGCGGCCCTGTCCTTGAACAGGATACCCAACTGGTACGAGCACCCTGTGAAGAAATAGACATCCCCCTTGTCCTTCACCTTCAGATCATTCGTCAACCAGACCAGCCTGTTCTGCTTCTGCCCTTTCCCGGTCAGGCGTTGCATGGTGTGTATCGCCCCGGCCTCAGAGCAGAGCGGACTATTGCCCATTTCGATAGCCTCTGCCCTCATCCTCTGGATGAAGCCGGAGAAGTTCACCTTGTACGGGCACATGTCGTTGCAGATTTCACAGGTGACGCATGACCAGATGTCCTTGTCGGACTTGACCTCCGATTCCATGCCCGCCTGAGCCTTGACCACGATTAGCCTTGGCGCGAAGTTGGGGTTCAGCTTCGCCACGGGGCAGAGGCTGGTGCATTTTCCACACTCTACGCAATCAAATGCACCTGCGTCCTCGATTATCTTTTCGATCTTGGTCACTCAGCTCCCCCCTTCAGAGGACTGGGGCCTAGAGCCTTGAGGTCCTTCACGAACTCTTGCATGGTCTCGGCGAACCTTCGTCCCTCAGAAGCAGAGATCCATTCCAGCCTCAATCGCTTTTTATCAATCCCCAGGACGTCTAGGAGTTCGCTCGTCATAGCCACCTTTTCTTGCGCCCTCTCGTTCCCCGAAATGTAGTGGCAACATCCGATGTGACATCCAGCTATGAGCACTCCGTCGGCGCCAAGCTCGAGCGCCCTCAATAGGAACTCAGGCTCCAGTCTGCCGGTGCACATGACCCTGATGATCCTTGCGTTTGGGGGATACTGCAACCTGCTCACTCCAGCCAAGTCGGCCCCGGCATAGGAGCACCAGTTACAGCAGAACGCGACTATCTTCGGTTCTACTTCGGTCACTTTACCGCCTCCTCGAGACAGGTCTCGACCATTGCAAGAATCTGCTTGTCGGTGAAATTCAGACAACTGATCGCTCCGTTACAGCAAGCCACGGCGCAGGCACCACAGCCCTTGCACAGCGCTGGATTGATTCTTGACTTGAAAACCCCAGGGGCGACCTCCTGCACTGTCGCCGCCGAGAACTTGCACACCGCCTCGCATCTGCCACATCCCCTGCACTTGGACTCGTCCACCGTGCTCACGTGTGCTATGCTTTCCATGAAGTCCTTGGAGATTACCGTCATGGCCCTCGCAGCGGCTCCTGACGCCTGGGCTATGCTCTCTTCCATGAACTTGGGCCAGTGAGCCAGACCAGCCAGGAAGACTCCTTGTTTGGCGAAGTCCACGGGCCTGAGCTTCATATGAGCTTCCAAGAAGAACTTATCCTTGCTGAGGGGGATTTTAAGTATCTTGGCCAGATCCAGGTTGCCATCTCGCGGTCTGATACCAGTGCTCAGTACCACCGCGTCGGGATGCAACTCGACTGTCTCTCCTAGGATAACGTCCTTGACCTGGACACTGAGTGTTTGATCGTGTCTCTCCACATGCGGGTATCCCTCCTCTGGGAAACGAATGAATTGCACTCCCATCTTGCCAGCCATGCTGTAGTAATCTTCTTTGAATCCGTAAGTTCGGATATCCTTGTGGAGAATGTAGACCTCCGTTCCAGGACTTATCTTCTTGATGTTTATCGCGTTCTTGATTGCCGTCGTGCAACAAACCCTGCTGCAGTAGGAAACCTGCTCGTTCCTCGAGCCGACGCACTGGATCATGACGACCGTCCTAGCATCCAGGGGTTTCTCCGCCATGCGCTGTGCCAACTCCAGCTGGGTCATGACTCGCTCGTCCTGACCGTACAAGTACTCGGTTGGCTTGTACTCCTGTCCCCCAGTGGCAACTACAATGGCGCCCGTGTCGATCTCTCCGCCTGGCATCTTGATCTTGAAGTTACCCACGAAGCCTAGAATATCATCAATCTCGGCGCCAAGATGGACCGTGATCTTATCGTTCGAAGCCACCTTGGATATTAACTCCTCTGCGGCCCTCCTGCCCGTCTTCCCGTCTTCCTCCAGGTACAGTCTATTGGCGTTCCCACCAAGAGTATCAGATCTCTCCAGAAGATCCACTTTGAAACCTTGGGCAGCGATGTCCAAAGCCACCGTGAGTCCAGCGATTCCTCCTCCGATGATCGCTGCGGAATGCCCGACATTGAACTTGGAACGACTCAGAGGGCCGATGAGCCGGGATTTTGCCACGGCCATTCTTACCAGGTCCATAGATTTCTGAGTGGCCTTCTCCGGTTCGTGTCGATGCACCCAAGAACAATGGTCTCGGATGTTCGCCATCTCGAACAAGTACGGGTTCAGGCCCGCTTCCTCGATGGTGCTCTGGAACAACGGCTCGTGCGTCCTGGGAGTGCAGGAAGCGACCACCACTCTGTTCAGGTTCAGCTCCTTGATTCTTTGCTTGATCCTTTCCTGGAAGTCGGCTGAACAGGCATATCTGCCTTCTTCGGCATGAACTACATTGGGCAGAGTCTTGGCATAGTCCACCACTCTTGGTACGTCGACCGTTGCGAGGATGTTGATACCACAGTCACAGACAAAGACGCCAATCCTTGGTTCCTGTCCCTCAACCGCTATCTGAGCGAACTCACCCTTCTGATAGTGGGCACGATTCATGCAAACATGTGCCCCTGCCTTGCAAGCGGCGCCCGAGGCCTCGGCCACGGACTGTGGGATGTCCTTCGGAGCACTAAACGCGCCGGTCACATAGATACCATTCCGGGTGGTGGCCAAGGGGTTGAAGACACCGGTCTCCGCGAAGCCGTATTTGTTCAACTTGATGCCCATGACCTTGGACAGCTCGTGCGCTGAAGCCGGTGGCTCGAAGCCGACGGACAGCACTACCAAATCGAACTCCTCTGCATTCGTCTCCGCGCCGTGGGAGTAGTGGACGATGAGGTTCTTGGTGTCGGGATCCTCCTCGACCGAGGCGGCCCTGGTGCCGCGCAGCATCCTTATGCCGTAATCGTTCTCCGCACTGGACCGGTAGTCCTCGAACTCCTTGCCGAAGGCGCGGATGTCCATGAAGAATATGGTGGGCTTCAGTCCCGCGGTGTGCTCGCCGGCGATTATGGCCTGCTTGATGGCGCTCATGCAGCAAATACTTGAGCAGTAGTTGTTCCCCACTTTCTCATCCCTCGACCCGACACATTGCAGGAACGCCACCTTGGTGGGGGTCCTGTGGTCCGACGGTCTGACAATATGTCCCTGATAGGGGCCGGTGGCCGAGAGGATCCTTTCGAACTCGAGGGAGGTGACGACGTTCTTGTACTCACCGTAGCCGTACTCCTTCTTCAGCTTGGCGTCGAATACCTCAACGCCCGGGGCGAGGACGACCGCCCCGACGTGGATCTTCTCTATTACCTCCTTCTGCTCGAAATCGATCGCGCCCGCCGGGCAGACCTTCTTGCAGTTGCCGCATTTGCCATTGGTAAAGTAAAGGCACTTCTTGGCGTCGATGGAATACTTCATCGGCACGGCCTGCGCGTAAGGGACATAGATCGCCTTTCTCTGGACCATGCCTACATCGTACTCGTTGTCCACCTTCGACGGGCATTTCTCGACGCACAGTCCACAACCCACGCATCGGTCCTCACGAACGTAACGCGGGTTCTTTCTTACCGTGACGACGAAGTTGGGCGCCTCGCCCTCGACGCCGACCACTTCCGTCAGCATCATCATCGTGATCATTGGGTTCCTTCCGGCCTCGACAAGCTTGGGAGAAAGGATGCACAAGGAACAGTCGTTCGTCGGGAACGTCTTGTCCAGCTGAGACATAATTCCCCCTATGCTCGGCTTGCTTTCTATTAAATATACCTTAAATCCAGATTCGGCGAGATCCAAGGCTGTCTGGACGCCGGAGATGCCTCCGCCGACCACCATCACCGCACCTGCTTGATTGATCATTCCGCTTCCCTCTTTCTCTGGTCTTGATTCATAGAAAGCAATTCTATCCGTGGTATCCTAAAAAGGAACGATAGGGCACAGCCTTTCTCTGCGACCCTCTGGTTCATTAAATTTTTTCCTTCATGGATCAGTTTTTTCTCCCCCAACAATCCATCCAGTCGCGTATGATGCGAGCTTGCCCGACGCCATAGACCATGTCCTTCGCATATTAAGGGCACTTTGGTCCTTGACACCATCTGCCTCACCATGAAATACCGGCTTACCCGGGGTAGGAAACCTTACTATATATCGATAGTGGTTTTTTTCCCGAGAAGAATGTGTGTATTTTAGCATTTTATGATTTTTTCGACGATTTTAATAAAGCCATCGAATTACTCGTTTCTCATTATCCCTTGTAATGTCTTCGATTTTTCACCGCCGACTTCTGGAAGAAATGAAATCAACACCATAACGTTTTTTGGATTGTTTCCATCCAAAAACGGGTGTTTTTCTTTCTCATTATTGATTTCAACGGGCTTTGTTGCTAAACTCTGAACGGGTTTCTTGAGCACAATTATTCTTTGTTATCTATATTGTTATCAAAATCTATATGTGTGGAGCCAATCCATTTCGCCAGTTGCTCAGAAAGGTGACTGGATTGGCTGCCACGGATATCGTAATACCTGCCGGAATATTCAACTTTGCCGGTCAAGCGAAGGTCGATACCTTCACTCTCGACCTCAACTCGCTGCTCATTTAGCAACGAACGTACGATGCGGCAATGGTGAACAAGTACCGCCTCTCGTTGGAAGCGATCAGACTACATGCGAACGAATTCTCTTACTGGCAACGGCGTAAGAGCACCGGCCGGCCGCCGGTGCGCGAGAGGGACTTGCTGATCGCGTTCCTCGTTCGCCAACTCTTCGACGCCACCTTCCGCGAGACGGAAGGTCTATTGACAATGCTGGCCGTTTACTTCGAGCTGGACGACGTTCCTGACCATTCGGTGATGTGCAAGAAGAACGCCAGCCGACGCTGG
>JAPKYJ010000009.1 GCA_026394375.1 Methanomassiliicoccales archaeon | reverse complement strand
CCATGGCCTTCTGTCCGGCTATGAAGCCTTCCGCGTACTTCCTTGGGTCAGAGCACCATTCGGCGTAGGTGGTCGGGGTGCTCAGCAGCCTGCGCTGCACGCCGGTGGCGATCGGATAGGCCGTGAGACGGTCGACCGGCTTGTCCTGAAGGGAATTGACAGCCCTCTCGATGTGATTCATCATGTCTGAAGCACCCCCTTCACCTTTGACACCGCTTCCTGCGCGTTGATGCCGTGCAGGTCGGCGCCGATGTCGTCCGCGAACTCCTGGGAGGTCGGAGCGCCGCCGATGATGACCTTCACTTTCATCCTCAGGCCCGATTCGATCAGGCCATCGACGCACAGCTTCATGCCGTCCATGGTCGGGGTCATGAGGGTGCTCATGGCCACTACGTTCGCATCCTTCTCCTTGACGTTGTTGACAAAGTTCTCGATGGGGACATCGCGGCCAAGGTCAGTGACGCTCATTCCACCAGCGGTGAACATGGTCTTTACCAGGTTCTTGCCGATGTCGTGCACATCGCCTTCGACGACGCCGATGACGACGCCGACGCGCTTCTTGGCATCCTCCTTAGGGATGTGGGGTATGAGCACGTCCAGCGCTCCGTACATGGCATCGGCTGCCAGGAGCACCTGGGGAAGGTACAGCTCGTGGACGGCATACTTGTCGCCTACGATGGTCATTCCCTTGATGAGCCCATGATCGATCGCATCCAGCGCCTTGACTCCGGATTCCAGGGCGGCCTTGGCGTTCTTAATCGCCTCGTCCTTCTTGCCACCCACCACCGATTTTTCCAATCCAGCTAGAATTTCTTCTCTCTTCACTAGTTACCACCCCCTCGCAAGCATAGCGAGTATCGTCCCCAGAACGTCAATTGTTAATAAGTAGATTAGTATGGATGGAGGCTCCATCCATTAAGTGCGTTAACTGTGCCCATATATATGAGCTTGGATCGTGAAACGCACTATTTCGCATTATCGAATGCATCCAACCCTGCGCATGAAGGACGATATCCATCGCGATGGTCGCTAGGTCCATAGAGCAACTATTTCTGAACAGACGGCCACTCCGGGTATCGTGGAACCTGCTTTGAGGGTCGAGCGCCTGACCAAGCGTTTTGGCCAGATCACGGCCGTGGACAATGTTGAACTGATCGTCCAGAAGGGCGAGTTCTTCGGCCTTCTCGGCCCCAACGGAGCGGGCAAGACCACCACCATCCGCATGGTCACCGGGGTGCTGAAGCCCGACTCCGGCAGCATCACCATTGATGGAATAGAGTTAGCGCGGAACCCGCTTGAGGCCAAGATGCGGATGGGCGTCATCCCTGAGGTTGGCAACGTCTACCCAGACCTTTCGGCACTTGATAACGTGGACCTTGTCGGCCGTTACTACGGATTGCCGAGGATGGAGAGGGAAGAGCGCAGCAACGTCCTGCTAGACGATCTGGGCCTCAAGGAGAGGAAGCACGACCTGGTACGCAAGTTCTCCAAGGGCATGCGGCAGAGGGTGAGCATCGCCTGCGCGCTTGTCTACGAGCCATCCCTCCTCATCCTCGACGAACCGACCGAGGGACTGGACGTGCAGAGCCGTCGGCTGATCGTGGATAAGGTCAAGCAGATCAATCAACGTGGAAGCACGGTGATTCTCACCACGCACAACATCGAGGAGGCGAACCGCCTGTGCCAGAGGGTTTGCATCATCAACAAAGGCAAGGTCGTGGCCTGCGACTCCCCGGAGAAGCTGCGGGCGGCCTTCCAGCTCACCCCGGCGGTGGAAGTGGCGTTCGATCGCCAGGTGGACATAGCCCTCCTGAAGCATCCTAGCCTGCAGAGGGTTGACGTGTGTGGGGACAAGCTTCGCCTGCTGACCGAGGACCCCGAAGCGATCATCGAGTATCTAGTGGGCTTCAGGAAAGAGCACGGTCTGAGGATCATTTCGCTAAGCACTGCCTGGCTCAGCCTGGAGGATGTTTTCGTGAAATTGTGCGAGGTGCCGTCGTGAACTGGCACATCTTCGTCCGCGGGGTGAGGGTGACAGCTCGCAAGGACATGATGATCTACTACAAGAAAGCGCCCGTGTTCATCTTCGGCCTCATCCTGCCCACGTTCCTGTTCTTCGCCTTCTTCGTCGGCCGGCAGCTGGATGTCCAGAGATACTTCCCTGGCTTCCTGGCCATGTCCCTCTTCTTCACATCATCGTCGGTAGGGCCCCTCATCGTCCCCTGGGAGAAGCAGCAGGGAACCTTCGAACGCCTTCTCTCCTATCCGGTGAACATAGAGATCATCCTCCTGGGCGACGTCATCGCGGGGGCGGTGTTCGGCCTCATTATCAGCAGCATCGTTGGTGTAGTGGGTTTTCTGTTTCTGCCTTTGCAGCTGGCGGACGTGCTGTTGGTGTTCCTAGCCTTCGTTCTGGGAAACCTATGCTTCTCCTCCCTGGGAGTCTTGCTCTCTTCCCCGGCCGGTAAGACGCCGGCAAACATCATGATGCTCGCAGCCTTGGTCCGGTTCCCGCTCATTTTCATCTCCGGGATCTTCATTCCCTTGAACGAGATGAGCGGCGCGACCAGACTGGTCACGCAGTTCTCTCCCCTCACCTATTTGGTCGATGCGCTGAACCATGGAATGGGGCAGGCGGCGGTCATGCCCTGGTATATCGATATCGCCGCCCTGGTCCTGTTCACGTTCGTCTTCTTGGCGGGCGCCAGCTTCATACTCAAAAAGAGGAGCATGAAAGGGCTTTGAGGAAGAGAGCATAGCAGGCAAGATGCAGAGGTCGGTCGAGCTCTTCGCCTGGTCGAATCAAATAGACAAAGGAAAGATCCGGGGGAAGGGTTTTGCCTCGTCCTCGCTACGTTTAGTAGTCAGGGTTCTGCGGAGGCAATTGAGGAGGCACCTTGCGCTTGAAGAACACAAGATAGGCGATCACTATCAGTACGAGGACTATTGCGACGGCAGAGATGGCCATGAGCATGAGTACCATGCCAACGAGCCCCTCGGTGTCGGTGTAGTAGTCGTACCTTAGGTTGGCATCCAAACTGCCAATATTATGCCAGATCAGCTTGTAGTCCCCGCTCTTCTCCGCCTGGATGATCGTCCCGCCGCTCTTCACGTCCAGCTCATTGCGTACCGGAAGGTTGTCCGCGTCCCGGATCTCGAAATCCATGATGACGGTCGAATCCCATCCGACGATCAGGGTCTGCCCTTTGTCAAGATGCAGCGTGACGCTGTGATTGTTCCCGGCCAGGACCGCTACCTCCGCATGCACGGCAGCGGCCGTCGGAAGACAGGCGATAGAGAGCGCGAACAATACTGAAGCCACCAGTATCGTTACGATTCGACTCCTCATTGGTCCACCGCACCCTGGAGACGCTTGCCGCCCCAAATATCCTCTGCCCCCGTCCGAATAGCCGAAGCCTCGAACAAGCTTGAATAACCGGGAACTGCCTTGGTGTGCGAGCGCATGATCATCGACAGCCACGTGCACATCTGGAAGCGCAGCGTGTACCCGAACGTGATAATGGACGCGTACCTGGAGCCGCTGGTGCTGCTAGATGCGCTCTATTTCAGCGGCGGCCCCCAAGAAGGGGGAAAGGATTGGCTCACTTCGGAAACGGACGCCAACGAGCTCATCCAGAACATGGAAGTAGCGAGGATCGACAAATCGGTCATCCTTCCACTGGACTTCGGCCTGGTCGGACCGACGCAGGAGGGAGTGGAGTACTTCAACGACTGGGTGTTCGAGTCCTGCTCCGTCTACCCGGAGAAGCTCATCCCCTTCGTGGGTGTGGACCCGCAGCGGGGCGAGCTGGCGCTCCGCTTGGTCGAGAAGTATGTGAAGAAGCACGATGCTCGAGGGGTGAAGGTCTACCCACCCACTGGCTGGTTCCCCAACGAGGAGCGCATCCGGCCGTTCTGGAAGCTGCTGGACGAGTTCGGTCTCATGGTCGTCACGCATTCCGGCGCGGTCTGGGGGCCGCTGGACGAGAACTTCTCCAGACCCTCATACTACACAGAGGTGCTGGAGCGCCACCACGATCTCAAGCTGGTGATAGCGCACATGGGAGGAAAGTTCCGGGATGAGATGTATCCCCTGCTGGCACGCTTCGAGAACGCATACACCGATTGCTCCGCTCTGCAGGGCTGGCTGCCCTCGAACCCAGAGATGGTCCTCAGTCGGTTGAAGGATGTTTCGGAGAAGATACCGGACCGGACCTTCTTCGGCACCGATTGGCCTCTCTTCGAACTGGCTTACTCCCAGCCTTACTTCATCGACCTGGTGAAGACGGGGGCTTGGGCGGACGATGACATGAAGGAGAGACTGTTCAGCGGCAATTTCTTGCGCGCCTTCCGCAAGTGAACATCACTTACCGTCTGGAGAGCGAGCCTTGTCAACGATCAGCCGGTCCGCCCAGTTCTCGATCATTCCGGTTGTCAGCAGCGGATTCGCTTCCACATGATGGAAATCACCATGGCGTTCGAAGGAGCGCTTGATCTCTCGCACCGCGCCCATGTCCCTCACCCAGCACATGGCCATGGTGAGGTCGGGCAGATTGCGGTACTGATTGAAGAAGAGGATATGGGGTGAGTGCAGATTGAGCATGTCCCGCATGAACTTGCGAAGATCTCCTCTTCCTCTCCTATACAACTGGAAGATACAGAGGATATCCCCAGTGGCCTCTGGGTTGAGCTCGATGGAGAACTCCACGCTGCCATCGGCGAGCATGCGCTGCACCCTCGCCTCAACGTCCTCGCACGTTCCCCCGATCTCCTCCACTACCTCGAAATGGCTCTTGCGAGCGTCGCGATGCAAGGACGCCAGAATACGGAAGTCCGTCGCGTCCAGCTCCCTTTTTTCCGTAAGAACGTCTGGCTTTCCCGAACGTATTCCGAAGGTGAGGTCCTGCATTCCCACCTCCTCCCTCAGGAACATCAAGTAGTGGTCGAGATACATGAGCCGACGCAGCGAGGCGGCCACGTACGTGCGCGATCCTCCGCCAATGCCCGTCCACGAGGAGACGTCGTTCTTGCCCAGCTTGGTTCTCGCCTCCTCCAGCGAGGTGATGTCGCATCGACCGAAGACAAAGACGTTGACGGAACGGAGGTAGGAGGGGGTGAGGCGGGCGACAAAGGCCTTGATAAGTCCGTCCTTGTGGAGCGAGCTAATGCGCTGCCTCACCTCCTCCGTCGTCAGTTCCAGGAACTCCGCCACCTGCCTTTCCGGACGACGGCTGTCCTCCAGAAGCATCTGGATCAGCACGATGTCCGTCTCGTCAAGGGACCGCGCCATTTTCTCCCGAGAAGGATATCGCTGCCAGGTAAAGAAACCTGACCTTTCCTTGGCAACCGAGGCGAAGGACCGACCCTATCCTTTGAGCGGTCGCTGGCATCGAGGACAGTATATGGTGGTCCGCCCGCCCACCTTAATGCTCCTCAACGAAGCGTGATCACGCGGACACCTCCCTCCTTCGATCCGAGAGCGCAGGAGAAAGGTGCGGGGGAGCCGATCGAAATCCGTTCGCACCTGGATAGATCGCTTCAGGACGCGACGCATGCTCCTGTAGAGTCTCTTGATCTCCCCGTCCGTCGGATCTGAAGCGGAAGTGCTCGGATGAATGCCAGATTGGAATAGTGCTTCGTCGGCATAGAGGTTGCCTATTCCAGCCACGACCCTCTGGTCCAGGAGCACGGTCTTGATGGCCTTTCGGTGCCGTCTGACCCTTCCCAGGAACTCCTTCTCTCGCACCAGGAGCATGTCCGGACCTAAGCCCTTTCTCATGATTAGAGAGCTCGTGCTCTTCACGAATCCGACCGCGCCGAACTTGCGCATGTCCTCGAAAACCAGTCGTTCGCCGCCCTGGAATCCGACGACCACTCTGGCGAACCGGGGCAGAGGAGATTCGCTCTCGATCATTATCAGATCCCCAGTCATCCCGAGATGCGCCGTTAGGAATCCTCCGTCCACCTGCAGGAAGAGCTGCTTGCCGTGGCGCCGGGCGGCGGTGAAGCATTTGCCGACGAGCGGATCAATCAGCTTCCTGGTCGTAACACCCTCCAGGATAGATGCGTCAATTACCTTGACCGAGTCGATCCTCTTTCCCAGGGTTCGTTCCTCCAGGTAGCGCCTGACGATCTCGACCTCGGGCAGTTCCGGCATCGGTGCTCCCCACACGCAAAGCCTTGGCAGGTATTGTTGGTTTCCGGCCCCGTTAACTCGACAATGGAATCGCGAGGAATGCCGTAATCCGTTGGCGACCGCTGTGTCCAGACTCAATCTACGTAGTTCAGCCAGCTAGAGTACTTCGGGTCTTTACCCCGAGCGGCGTCGAAGTACGCTTTCTGCAGCTTCTTGGTGATCGGCCCCGCCTTTCCAGTGCCGATCGCTCTTCCATCCAAGTAGGAGATGGGCGTGACCTCGGCCGCGGTCCCGGTCATGAAGAACTCGTCGGCGATGAATATCTCCGAACGAGTGATCTCCCTCTCCACCACCTCGATGCCCATGTCCCTGGCGAGGATGGTGACGCTGTCCCTGGTGATCCCCTCCAGGACGCCAGCGGAGATGGGCGGGGTGATGAGCTTGCCGTGCCTCAGCATGAAGACGTTCTCACCCGGTCCCTCGGCCACTGTGCCATTGTTATTGAGCATGAGCGATTCTGAGGCCCCGGCCTGATTCGATTCGATCTTGGCCAGGACGGAATTCACGTAGTTGCCGCAGATCTTTGCCTGCAGGGAAGTGGAGGTGTTGGTGGGCTTCTGCCAGGAGGAGGTGATGATGCGCGCGCCGTTCTCGATCTCGTCTGCGCCCATGTATGTTCCCATGTAAGCAGTGGCGATCGCCACGGAGACGTTGAAATCGCGGGGGTCCAGAACGATGCGCCTGGGCTTCTTGCTGCTGCTGTAGAAGGCGATGGGGCGGATATAGTCCACATCCACCTTGGTCTCGCGCACGACCAAACGGACGGCCTCACAGAGCTCGTCTACCGTGTAAGGAATGGGCATGGCTATTGCTTTCGCGGAATCGAGTAGGCGCGCCATATGGTCCCTGAGGCGAAAGACCGCCCGGCCCTTGGAGGTCTCATACACGCGGATGCCCTCGAACACGCCCGTGCCATAGTGCAGGGCGTGCGTCATTATCGGCACCACTGCCTTATCCTCTTCCATCAGCTTTCCGTCCATCCAAACCATTGGCTTATCGGTCATTGGTTCAACCTCCGCTCCCGGCTGCCGACCAATAGCTGTCGGGGCTTGGGGAATATGATGCCATCTCAACAAATGAATGTTTCCGATTCCATCTTTCGCCTTTGGGCAGCGACAGACCGATTCTTGGCCGAGATATTCGCACCTCTGGTCTCAACTAGTGAATGTCTCCTTGGAATGTCACGGATGAACCAACGAACCTCATGAATCAATCTGATAGGGCCTTGTTGCAAAAGTCAACTGACGGATTCTGAAGCATAATTATCGTTTGTTATCTATATTGTTACCAAAATTAATATGTGTGGGCCAACCTATTGCCAGCTGTCAAAGAAGGTAATAGATTGGTTGCCACGATACTCGA